>JBCBHL010000035.1:0-31402 GCA_038525605.1 Bacteroidota bacterium | reverse complement strand
ATTGCTTCACTACTCGAAAAAAGAGAAAATCCACAGGAACAGGAGTTAATCGATTCACTCAATTTTTCATCCAACAATTTAATGCTTCTGATCAATGACATCCTGGATTTCAGCAAGCTGGAAGCAGGTAAGTTTACACTTGATTTTCAGCCGGTAGATTTCAGCAAGCTGTTGTTGAATATTAAAAACACCTACAATTCACTCGCTAAAGAAAAAGGACTGGCTCTAAATCTGAAAGTAATCAGTGAGACTTCTAAAGTTTATCTGATCGATGAAACCAGAATTTCACAAATCCTGGGGAACTTAATCAGTAATTCAATCAAATTCACAGATCAGGGCTATGTAGACATTATCGTTGATAAGGTTGACGAAAGTGATGATAGCGATATTGTTAGGTTTAAGGTCATTGATTCGGGCACAGGGATAGATAAAGATTATCAAAAGACTATTTTCGACAGCTTTTCACAATCCAAGTCCGTTACCAAAAGAAAGGCCGGCGGATCGGGACTTGGACTGGCTATTGTAAAGAAACTGGTAGAATTGCACAACAGTAGGATTCATCTAATCAGTGATGAAGGTCGCGGATCGATGTTTTACTTTGATTTGAAACTCAAAAAATCACGGGTGATTGTCAAGTCAAAGCCAAAATCATCAACCGATCTTGCTGGTAAATACATCCTACTGGCTGAAGACAACATGATCAATGCGATGGTCGCCAAAAAACTACTCTCCAACTGGGGGATCAAAACACGGCATGCCAAGAACGGTGCTGAAGCTTTTGAAATGTCAAAAGAGGAATTGTTCGATTACATATTGCTCGATATCCACATGCCGGAAATGGACGGTTTTGAAGCCGTAAAACTGATCAGAGACACAAATGACATCAATTGTAAAACACCCATTTTTGCCCTGACGGCAGATATAACGGTAAAAAACAAAGAGGAGTATGCGGATTACTTCAATGATTTTCTACTGAAACCAATAGAAAAGGACAAATTGTATAATTCTCTAAAAACCTTTCAAAAATAGCAGTTCCTCAATCAACGATTCGCTTAAAATGAATGTTGAGCTCTGTACCTATCTTTTTGATTCGTTGAAACTCCCCTGATTCGATAATACAAAGAGACATACCACTCTTACCTCCCCTACCGGTTCTACCGCTACGATGTGTATAGTATTCGATTTGATCAGGCAGTTGATAATGAACAACGAAAGCCAGATTTTGAACATCAATCCCTCTTGCCGAGATATCAGTTGCAACCAGCACATTAGACCGTTCCTTGTGGAATGCCCGCATTACTTTATCCCGATCCTTTTGTATGAGGTCCCCATGAATTGCCTCCACCAGCACATTTCTGCTTTTAAGCTGTTTCTCGAGTGTTTGGGCCGCAACTTTAGTTTTACAAAAAATAATCCCTCTCTCACCTTCCTGAGATCTCAAAAAACTCAGCAAAGTCTGTAGTTTCATAGACCCTTCACTAATCACATAGTGATGCCTAATATTTTCGTTAACAATTTTCCCTCTGCTAATTTCAACTCTGTGTGCATTGGGCTTCATGTATTTTTTGATAATCTTTTTAATACCGTCAGACATAGTTGCTGAAAACAGCCAAACATTCTTACTATCAGCAACTTTGGTGAGAATTTCATCAAGCTCTTTCTTAAACCCAATACTCAGCATTTCGTCCGCTTCATCCAGCACAATGGTTTTTACACTATCCAGATTGATAGCTTTTCGATGCAACAAGTCGAGAAGTCTGCCAGGAGTAGCAACAACCACATGAGTTTTTCTGCTGAGTGCAGCAATCTGACGATCAATCTTTTCACCTCCGTAAACTGCTTCGGTAAATATCTTATCAGTGTATTTGGTATATTTAAAAAATTGCTTGGCTATCTGCTGACCAAGCTCTCTGGTAGGACAAAGTACCAAAGCTTGAACTTCCGTGCTTCGACTGTCGATCTGTTGTAAGATCGGCAATCCAAATGCTGCAGTTTTTCCGGTTCCCGTCTGAGCCTGTCCTATGAAATCAGCTCCTTTGGACAAAAGAAACGGAATAGATTTCTCTTGTATCTCCGTAGGTGTAATAATTCCCATTTCGGCGATACCCTTCACAAGACTCTTATGAACCCCTAACTCCTTGAATGTTGCCACTATCTTTAGTTTTTTTGGCAAAACTACCATTATTTTAAGCGACTTCAATCAAAAGATGTGTATTTCATTTCACATCGGTATTGATCGGAATTTGATACAGTATCGATCCTATAACTTAGAAAAATTATCCTGTTGTCTAATCTTCGAACCAACCAGGTCGACGTAAGCTTCCTGATTTCTGATCCACACCAATAAATAAGAGATATTCAGTTCTTTCCCGGCAGTATTCGTTTTAGTTTTGCAGTATCCTACTTTTAGATGAATCCTGCATGAGCAAAACATTCGATTATTCGAAAATTAACTTACCCGTTACAGAGGTGATCCCTGAGTTTATCTCAGAAATTGCCAATAACAATACTTTGATAATCAGTGCTCCTCCGGGAGCTGGTAAGAGTACAATTCTTCCTTTAACAGCACTGGGGCAGGAATGGCTGAACGAAAAAAAGATCGTGATGCTGGAACCGAGACGACTGGCAGCAAAGAGTATTGCAACCCGAATGGCGTCATTGTTGGGAGAAAAAGTGGGTAAAACGATTGGCTATCGCATCAGATTTGAAACAAAAGTAAGCGATCAAACAAAAATCGAAGTTGTGACGGAGGGCATCTTAACCAGAATGCTTCAATCGGACAATTCTCTTGAAGATGTTGGTATAATTATTTTTGATGAGTTTCATGAAAGGAGTATCCATGCTGATGTAGCACTGGCTCTTTCAAGAGAAGCTCAACAGGTTTTAAGGCCTGAACTTAAAATTGTCATCATGTCTGCTACTCTCAATATTCCGCAACTATCAGGTCTGTTAAAAGCTCCGGTGATCGAAAGCAAAGGGAAACAGTATCCTGTAGAAGTGTTTTACACCGGAGAACAGGATGAAATGATGCTTCCCGAAATGACTGCTCAAACAGTATCCAAAGCTGTCACTAACCACGATGGCGATGTATTGGTTTTTCTTCCCGGCCAGGGAGAAATCAAAAAGTGTGAAGAGATTTTAAGAAGAAAACTAAGAGAGTTTCTCATTCTGCCTTTGTATGGTCAACTACCATATAGTCAGCAAGCCAGAGCTATCGAGCCAGACAAAAACGGAAAAAGAAAAGTGGTTCTCGCTACTTCCATTGCCGAAACGAGTTTAACAATTGAAGGTATCAAAATAGTGGTAGATTGTGGTTTTGGCCGAACATCGAGATATGATGCCAAGTCCGGAATTTCGAAACTCACCACCGTGCAGATATCGAAAGACTCCGCAGATCAAAGAGCGGGTAGAGCCGGAAGACTTAGCAAAGGTTATTGTTACCGGATGTGGTCTAAGGCCACACAGGATAGAATGGCTGAACACAGAGTCCCCGAGATCATGGAATCCGATCTTACATCGCTGGTTTTGGAAATGGCCAATTGGGGAGTAACAGATGTCAACTCTCTTACATGGCTCAGCCAGCCTCCCGCAAGTGCTATATCACTGGCCAGTAAAACACTACATCAGCTGGGAGCCCTGGATGACAATAGAATTACCTATCATGGCAAGGAAATGCACAAATTGCCCTGTCACCCCAGAATCGCCCATATGCTTCTGGAAGCAGAGGAGAATGATAACATTGCACTAGCTGCCGACATTGCACCTTTTTTAGAAGAAAGAGACCCTCTACCAAAAGGTACCGGTATTGATATCAACTTAAGAATTGAAGCGCTGAGAAACTACCGAAGTAACGAGTATAGCGGAGGAAGAATGTCGAAAATCGCTAAAATTTCAGAGTCGTACAGAAACATTTTTGAAATAGAAGAAGACAACGGTGCGGTGGATGATTTTGAAACAGGCATATTGCTAGCTAGCGCGTACCCAGAAAGAATAGCTTTTTCAAGACCGGGCAACAATGCACAATTTCAGTTATCAAATGGAAAATATGCGATGGCAGGCCATAGAGATGATCTGGCTCATGAGCCATGGCTGGCAGTATCGCACGTAGATGCAAGGGAAGGAATGGGAAAAATCTTCATGGCATCCCGGCTCAATCCAAGAGACCTCATGCCACTGATCAAAGAAAAGGAAGTCATTACCTGGGACACCAAAAATGGCGGACTCATCGCTTCTCTCGATATGAGAATTGGGAGTATTGTCCTGAAAAGTGAACCTCTGCCGGATCCCGACGAGTCTTATCTGGTAGATGCTATTTGTGAAGCGATAAAAACAGAAGGTAAAAGTCTGTTAAATTTCACTGAAGAGGTAGAACAGTGGCAAAATAGGATCTTGTCATTGAGAAAGTGGAGACCTACGGAAAAATGGCCCAATGTTTCCACAGAATCACTACTTGCCACCAACAAAGATTGGCTTTCACCATATCTTGCCAATATCAAAAAACCGGAAGATCTTAAAAAACTGGATCTGCAAACTATTTTGAAAAGTTCACTTCCATTTGACAAACAGGAAATGGCAGATAGACTGGCTCCTGAAAGAATAGAAGTGCCTACAGGCTCAAAAATAAGACTCATGTACCGGGCAGACGGCTTGCCTCCTGTTTTATCAGTTCGGCTTCAGGAAGTATTTGGGCTACCCGAAACACCAAAAATCAATGAAGGCTCAATCGATGTTTTAATGCACCTTTTATCACCGGGATTCAAACCCGTTCAGGTGACATCCGATCTGAAAAGCTTCTGGGATAACACTTACTTTGAAGTGAGAAAAGAATTGAAAAGAAGGTATGCTAAACATGCCTGGCCAGATGACCCTTGGAATGCTGAACCGACCAGAAAAACCAAGAGAAAAAAGTGATTTCCAAATAAAAAGGGAGTTCGGGACTTGTCTCAAAATGTCATAATTTCAGAAATATGATCTGAATTGCATTTTTTGTTGATTTAAATCTGAATCAATCATTCATCTCCCATGTTCTTGTATTAAATTGTGACATTCTAAACCGTAGTGATTGTATGGAAATAAACATTAAGTTTTTTGGTAAACTGGCTGAACTTACGGGCGAAAATGAGTTGACACTGGAGGTGCCGGATGAAACCGGAATTAAAGAGCTGGAAGGTCGCTTTACAGAACAGTATGCAACATGGAACTTACAAACCTACCTGGTAGCAGTCAATCAAAATATTACGGAACAACAAGCACTCAAAAATGGTGACGAGGTAGCATTTTTGCCTCCTTTTGCAGGTGGGTAATACTATAATCAAGTAATATAAATGAAGCAGGAAATTAAAAATCATTTCATCAATGGGCCCATCAGTAGTGATTTCATTGCTGATGCCATTAAGAAACATCAGGTTAATACTGCAATTGGCGCTTTTGATATATTCCTCGGTCAGGTACGTCAAGATGAGATCGATGGAAAAGTGGTCACTGGAATAGAGTTTTCGGCTTATGAGGAAATGGCTAATAAAGAGCTGATCAAGTTAAAAGAAGAAAGCCTTGAAAAGTTTGATTTGATTGAAGCACATATATATCACAGCCTCGGATCGATACCGACTGGTGAAGTTTGCTTTTTTGTTTTCACCTCATCAGGCCACAGACCTGCTGCCTTTGCAGCAACACAGCATATGGTGAATGAAATTAAAAAAAGAGTGCCAATATTCGGTAAGGAAATGCTGGAAGACAATACTCACGAATGGAAAGTCAATCGATAGATGGTAGATATTACAAGCAAAAGCAACACACTCCGCACAGCAATTGCTGAAGCAATCCTGCATGTTGGATCTGTCGAAACGATCGAATTAATCAAAAATGATCAGATTCCGAAAGGAAATGTTTTTGAAATGTCGAAAGCAGCTGGCTTACTTGGTATCAAAAAAACTCCCGAGTTACTTCCTGACTGTCATCCACTACCTGTTGAAAGTGCATCAATAAAGTATGAAATGGGAGAACAGTCTATCAGAATTCTGGTAACTGTTAAAACAATATATAAAACAGGTGTTGAGGTAGAAGCGATGACCGGTGCGGGTATTGTAGCACTTAACATGTATGACATGCTGAAACCGGTCGACAAAAAGGTTGAAATCGGCACCATCAGGTTACTGGAGAAAAAAGGCGGAAAATCATCCAGGTTAAAACATCAGAGTGATCTCCAGGCTGCTGTGATAGTCTGCTCTGATTCAATTAGTAAAGGAATCGAAACTGACCAAAGTGGCAAAGCAATCAGAGCTAAACTGCAGGATTTTAATGTAGACACCAATGTTTATAAAGTCATTCCGGATGAAAAGCAAGATATTGAAAACACTTTACTGGAGCTGATAGCAAATGATTCAGTCGATTTGATAATATATACTGGAGGTACTGGAGTGGGCCCCAGAGATGTTACCAGCGATACCGTAACCCCGCTACTTGATACAGAATTGAATGGAGTAAGCGAACAGATCAGAAGATATGGTCAGGAAAGAATGCCCTATGCCATGTTATCAAGAGCTGTTGTAGGCATTAGAGACGGAAAAGTAGTATTAACTTTACCCGGATCGGTAAATGGAGCAAAAGATGGAATCGATGCATGCTTTCCGCATATACTGCATGTATTTGATATGATACAGGGAAAAAAACACTGAATTATGGACAGAGACATCTTACAAGACAAGTTTGGCAGAAAACATAATTACCTCAGAGTTTCTCTAACTGAAAGATGCAACCTCCGATGCACCTACTGCATGCCTGAAGAAGGTGTTCAGCTTACCAATAAGAGCCATCTGATGACAGCTGATGAATTGCTGAAAATTACTGCTCAATTCGTGGAATATGGTGTTGATAAAATCAGGCTGACCGGAGGGGAACCACTAATCCGAAAAGATTTTGATTACATATTGCAGGGACTTTCAGAACTCCCTGTCAAACTGAGTATCACAACTAACGGTGTGATAGTTGATAAATTCTTTGATCTTTTCAAGCATTGTGGTTTACATGACATCAATATCAGTCTGGATACGCTAAACGCTCAAAAGTTCTTTGAGCTAACTCGTAGGCATAATTTCCAAAAAGTACTTGATAATATTTTAATTGCCGAAAAAGAGGGATTCAATGTCGGAGTAAATGTCGTTTTGCTGAAAGACCAAACCGAGAATGAGATTGCAGACTTCATCCGTTTTACTGAAGACAGACTGGTGAAAATTAAGTTTATTGAGTTTATGCCATTCTCGGGAAACAGATGGGACTTAAGCAAGATACTCACTGGAAAAGAAACCCTTGCAATTGCGCAGCAGTCGTTCGCAGGCAAAGTCATTAAACTGGAGGACCACCCAAATAGTACTTCCAGTGGTTATAAAATCGAAGGATTCTCTGGCAGTTTTGGTCTTATTAATACGGTATCAAACCCATTTTGTCAGGGATGTAACCGCATCAGACTAACTGCGGATGGCTCGCTTAAAAACTGTTTGTTTTCCGATAAAGAAACCCCACTCCTCCCGGCATTCAGAAAAGGAGATGATATCAGCAGTATTATTCAAAAAGCTGTCGGGGACAAAAAAGCAGTGCGTGCTGGTATGGATACCTTAGAAAAGTTTTCGTCCAAAGAACAATATGAAAAAAACCGATCGATGATCACAATTGGAGGCTAATGATAAGCATAGAAGAAGCAAGAGAAATCATTCAAAATCAGCGATTAGAATGCAAGTCCGAAGTTAAAAATATTGGTGATATCAGGAAAAATGAAGTACTGGCAAGTGACCTGACTGCTCCTGTTGATTTGCCACTTTTCAGCAATTCGATGATGGATGGATATGTTGTAGCGGATATCAAAGACTGTTACGAGGTAGTCGGCGAAATCCCGGCTGGAAGTACTATTCAATACAAAATCAGTTCGGGCGAAGCTTACCGGATTTTCACTGGCGCTCCTATTCCGGAGAATGCAATGGCTGTAGTCATGCAAGAGCATGCAGAAAGAAACGGTGATATGGTCTCATTTTCTGGTCAAATTGCGAAAGGACAAAATATCCGCGTTAAGGGCGATGAAGTACAAAAGGGGCAAATGGTTTTACCAAAAGGCACCGTACTAACTCCTGGTGTAATTGGTTTTCTGGCTACAATGGGAGTTACTGACTGTCTAGTGTTTTCAAAACCAGTCATTTCAATTTTATCAACTGGTGATGAATGTAAGCCAGCAAATACAGAACTGCAACATGGTCAGATTTACGAATCGAATGGCATCATGCTGCAGAAAGCACTGGAAGAAAATGGATTTGAGGTAACTCAAAGAGCTCATGCCATCGATACTTATGAAGATACAAAACGGCAAATAGATGAAATGATCAACACCTCTGACGTACTGATTGTTACGGGAGGGATATCTGTCGGTGATCACGACCATGTAGGAAAATGCATCCGTGATTTAGGCGTTCGACAGGAAATCTATAAAATTAAGCAGAAGCCTGGAAAGCCCTTTTATTTTGGCAGACTTGGCAACAAAGCAGTGCTTGCCTTACCGGGAAATCCGGCATCCTCACTAACCTGCTTGTATCAGTATGCGATTCCCGTAATTAAGCTCCTATCCGGCAACCAAAAGGACAAAATTTTCCCTGTGGAGATTAGCATGACGCTAAATCACAAACATGTCAAAAAAGGAGACAGACCGGAATTCGTCAGGAGCCATTACCATCAGCAAAGTGCTAAGGTAGATGTTTTAACCAAACAGCGATCTTCTATGCTGCACAGTTATGCTCTGGCAAACTGTTTAGTGTTTTTAGAAGAAGGTATTTATGAATTGGAAGAAGGGGCAACAGTAAGAGGTTACCTCATTTAAAATCGAATTAACATGAAATATGAAAGCCTGTCGGTACGAACATTTGTAGGTTCGCGGGATTATGATGAGTCCCGGGACTTTTATCGAAAAATGGAATTTACCGAACTGGAACTAGGCTCCCAAATCAGCTACTTTAAAATAAATGAATCACATGGCTTTTATCTGCAAAAGTATTACGTCAAAGATTGGGTAGAAAACTCAATGATTTTCGTTGAATTAAGCAATCTTGACGAAGTTCATCAAAGTATTGCCAAAAAGAGATTACAAGACCAATACGACCATGTGAAGCTTAGTGAAATCAAGTCGCTTGATTGGGGAAGAGAGTTTTTCCTGCATGATCCTTCAGGCGTTCTCTGGCATTTTGGCGAATTCAATTGAATTACTGCTAATGTCAGTGTAAGATATTTCGTTTTTTCTGAGAAAAGAATAATCTCAATGATGTCATTTGGCAATAATTCAGCTAGTTTTGCGGTCAAATTCTTGAAAGATTATGATAGCAGCAAATAACATATCCTTACAATTTGGCAAAAGGGTTTTATTCGACGAAGTAAACATCAAATTTACTGGTGGCAATTGCTACGGAATCATTGGAGCCAATGGAGCTGGAAAATCCACTTTCCTGAAAATTCTATCTGGTGAACAAGACGCCAACAGAGGACGGATTGACATTGAACCTGGCAAAAGGATGGCTGTATTAAAACAGAATCACTTCGAATTTGATGATTTCACTGTTCTCAACACTGTTATGATGGGACATCAGAAACTCTGGGAGGTCATGGAGGAAAAGAATGCCATTTACATGAAACCCGATTTCAGTGAAGCCGATGGCGTGAAAGCCTCTGAATTGGAAGAGCAGTTTGCAGAAATGGATGGATGGAATGCCGAATCTGATGCTGCTGCACTTTTGAGCGGTTTAGGAATTAGAGAAGATCAGCATTACTTAAATGTGAAAGAGCTTAGCGGTAACCAAAAAGTGAGAGTGTTATTAGCGCAGGCATTGTTTGGTAACCCGGACATCCTTATTCTGGATGAGCCTACCAACGACCTGGACATCAATACAATCGCCTGGCTGGAAGACTTTCTACTGGACTTTAAAAATACAGTAATCGTTGTATCTCACGACAGACACTTTCTGGATACGGTTTGTACACACATTGTAGATATAGATTTCAAAAAAGTGAAGTTGTTTACCGGAAACTACTCCTTCTGGTATCAGTCAAGTCAACTGGCACTAGCACAGAGAGCGCAGGCCAATAAAAAAGCTGAAGAAAAGAAAAAGGAATTACAAGAGTTTATCTCCAGGTTCAGTGCTAATGCATCTAAGTCGAAGCAGGCAACCAGCAGGAAAAAGTTACTGGATAAAATCAATCTGGAAGATATACAACCTTCTACCAGGAAGTACCCGGCTATTATCTTCAAGCAAAACAGAGAAGCAGGGGACCAGATTTTGGAAGTCAATGACCTGACTGTCAAAATGGACGGCAGAACCTTGTTTAAAGATCTGAATTTCTTTGTAAACAAAGGTGATAAAATTGCTATCATCAGTAAAGATAGTCTGGCAGTTACAGCATTTTTTAAGGTATTAAATGGTGAGCTAGAGCCTGAGTCCGGTTCTTTCAAATACGGGCAGACCATTACCAATGCGTACCTTCCCAACGAAAACGACGAATATTTCAAAAGCAATCTCAACCTGATCGACTGGTTGCGACAATATTCTGAGGAGAAAGATGAAGTGTACATCAGAGGATTCCTGGGAAAAATGTTGTTCTCAGGTGAAGAAACATTAAAAAATGTCAATGTCCTTTCCGGGGGTGAAAAAGTAAGGTGTATGATCTCTAGAATGATGCAAACAGGAGCAAACCTGTTGATGCTCGACGAGCCTACTAATCACCTGGATCTGGAATCAATTACTGCATTTAACAATTCGCTCAGTGATTTCCCCGGTACAATATTATTCACATCTCATGACCATGAATTTACCCAAACGGTAGCTGACAGAATCATCGAGCTGACTCCAAATGGCTACCTTGACAAACTCATGACTTATGATGAATATATTGATAGTCCGGTTGTAGTAGAGCAAAGAGAGGCTTTAAGCTAGAAATTTAAATGAGTGTGAAAATAAAAAAGATAATGAAACGTCTCTTACGAGTAGTTTTATTTATCGTTGTTTTCATATTCGCTTCAATCCTTATGATTAAATACCTGAACCCGGCAATTGGAAAAGCACCAATCGCAGAAAATATTGAGTCTCCTAATTTTGACGGGAAGCTATTTATCAATCCAATCCCAACAAAAGCAGGTTCTTTTAGTGACATGCCAGGTATTGTGAAAGATTATATTCTGAGAAAAGAAGAAGGCTCACCAACAGGTGATTTCAATTTTGCAGAAAAGAACAGGGATTCGCTTGGCAATGGTAAGACTCATATCAATTGGCTAGGGCATGCTGCAGTGCTGATTGAAAAGAGTAATCAATACATTTTACTTGATCCTATGCTGGGAGAAAGGGCCTCTCCTTTTTCATTTATGGGACCTAAAAGATACAATCCCTCTCCTATTGCTCCCGAAGATTTACCGGAAATCAGCGTATTAATTCTTTCTCATGATCACTATGATCACATGGATTATCCAACTATTAAGAAAATTCATCATAAAGTTGAAGTATTTCTGGTTCCTTTAGGTGTGGGTAGTACATTGGAACATTGGGGAGTCCCAAAAGAAAAAATCAAAGAAATGGATTGGCACGACTCACATCAATCCGGTTTCTGCGAAATCACTGCAACACCGGCAAGACACTTTTCGGGAAGATATCTCACACAAAATAATACATTGTGGGCGTCCTGGGTAATCAAACTCGGTGAGGAAGTAATCTACTTTGGCGGTGATAGCGGCATATTTGATGGGTTTGAAGCTATTGGAGCCCAATACGGCCCGTTCGACATATCTTTGATGCCTATTGGGGCATATAACGATGCCTGGCACGACATCCATATGAATCCTGAAGAAGCCATCGATGCATTTAACCAGGTAAAAAGAGGTAAATTTTTACCAATTCACTGGGGTACTTTTGATCTGGCCCTTCATAGCTGGTACGATCCAATCGAACGATTAGTCGAGTCGAAAGAACTCTCAGAAGAAGAGTTGATTACTCCGCTTCCGGGAGAGTGGATTCAGTACAACGATTATCAATCTGACCACAACTGGTGGAAAAAATATTCTAAGAAGTATCGTTAAAAGCCAGAAAACATCTTTTAGCAAGACGATGATTGCTTATTGACTTGATCAGTCAATATGAATTGAGCACGAAAGTATCAAAAAAAACACCGATGCTCAATTCCATAATAATGTTCATTTATCTAAAAAAAGTAGATTCCTTTTTTTCACATGTATAATATGCGATTCCTAAAAATCCCTTAGATTTATATCAGACGAGAATATCCCTATATTTTAAAAAGGGAAATTCTGATGAAAAGACCGGGAGTCAGGATACTATGTAAATGCATAACGTGAACAAACTTCTTATTGAAAAATTATTAATCCTTTTACTGCTGATGTTCCCGGTTTGCGCGTCAGGACAAACCATTATTGACTCACTACAATCAGCTTTATCAGAATTACCGCAGGACTCACAAAGAGTAAAGACTAACCTGGCACTCTATGAGGCCATCAAATTTGAAAATCCGGATGAAGCAATTTCTCACCTGCAGCAAGCATTAAAGCTGGCAGAGGATATATCCTATCAGACCGGAGTAGTGAATTCCTATTTAGCGTTAGGCTATTTTCTGGAAATCAATAGTGAATATGACAGTGCTTTAGCAATTTTCAGAAAAGCGGAATCAATGTCGGATGTATTGAAAAAAAGAGCATTGTTGTTAGAGTCGTTAACTGGTCAGGGAATGACACTCAGATCACTAAGTCAATGGGAAGATGCAATATCAATAATCCTGCAATGTATCGAAATTGCCATGCAAGAACCTGTCGATTCTTTGATTATTTCCAACAATTACAATCACCTAGGCAACATTTATTCCGATCAAAATCAATTTGAAGAGGCTCTGGATTATTATCAGAAATGTGTATCCTTCATTCAGGGACGGGAGAGAAAGACTGCAATCGTCACGATGAACATCGGCCTGATACACTACAGATTGGAGGATTACGAAAAGGCAACTCAATACTTTTTAGAATGCCTGGCAATTGCCGAAAGAATAGACGCCAAATTAGTGACTGCTCATGGCTATCAGAAAATCGGCATGGTAAAAAGGATAATGAATGAACCTGAAGCTGCAAAGAATTATTACAGGCAAGCGATTAACTTATTTGAAGTCGTCAATGACAGAAGTATGCTCGCCTTTGTTCATTCTAACTTGGCAGGCATCTACACCGATGAAGAGAATTACGATTTGGCGATTGAAGAACTTACATTGAGTTTATCGCTTCAGGAAGCGATAGAAGATCAGGTAGGGCGCTGCTACACACTTAATAATATTGGAATGGCCTACAGAGGCCAAAATGATTTTCCTAATGCCATCAAATACTTTAAGAAAGCAAAGGAAGTCGCAACTGATGTTGGAGTCTTATTGGTCAACAAAGATGCCGCCGAATCACTCAGTGAGATTTATGCCGAAAGTGGTGATTTCCAAAAAGCTTATTTGTTTCACAAGGAATTCAAGGTGTTAGATGACAGTACCTTCAATGAAACAAAAGCCAGCAGAATTGCCGAATTGGAAGAAAAATATCAAAATGAGCAAAAACAACAGGAGATCAACCTGTTAAGTGCTGAAAATCAGATAGCAACCTTGGAACTGCAAAAACAACAGAACTTAAGAAACTACCTGATCATTGCTGCTTTTCTGTTGGTATTACTAGTTGGCGTAGTTTACAGTCGCTATCAGGTAAAAGCTCGTGCTAACGCTAAGTTGAAAGAACTCGACAAGCTAAAGACAACGTTTTTCACCAATATCTCTCATGAGTTGAGAACACCGCTAACACTTATACTAAGTCCTTTACAAAAATTATTACACACCCAGCAAGACAAAGAAAACGAGCAGGCATTGCAATTGATGCACTTCAATGCCTCAAAACTAACAGAGCTAATCAATCAACTGCTGGATTTATCGAAGCTTGAAGCCGGAAAACTATCCCTACAAGTTCACGAAGGCAACCTGAATGAGTTACTTAAAATTGTATCAGCATCATTTGAAACAATGGCAAGTGTCAAAAATATCACTTTTACGACAGCAATCCATCAAACGCCGGGTGCAGCGTACTACGACGAAGGAAAAGTACAGCAGATTTTGAATAACCTGCTTTCAAACGCTTTTAAATTCACACCAGAAGGTAAAGAGGTTGTACTTCGTTCGGAGCTGAAAGGCAATAGTATTCACATTACTGTTCAAGATGCAGGACCGGGAATTCCCACAGAAGAGCAAGAACAAATCTTTAGGCGATTTCATCAAAGCAAAACGAATGCTCCAGGTATAACAGGCACAGGTGTAGGCCTTACACTGTCGAAAGAGTTAGCCTTATTGCACAACGGTGATATTACTGTAGAAAGTAGCTATGGGCAAGGTGCTACCTTTACTTTTGTATTTCCCATTTCTAAAAACAGTTATGAGACTAACCAGATTGTTTCGGTGTCTACTCAGATTACGGCAAACGAACAAAATACCTTTGAAGATAGCGTATCAACTGAAAAAGATACTAACAAACAAATTAGAGATAGTATTGCACTGATTGTAGAGGACAATCCTGATCTCCGGTTTCATATGTCTTCACTTTTGCAGCATGCGTTTTCTGTTGAAGTTGCGGAAAATGGTAAAAGAGGAATCGAAATTGCAAAAAAAATCGTGCCTGACATCATCATCACAGACCTCATGATGCCTGAAATGGATGGGATTGAATTATCTGAAGAAATCAGGAAAGACGAGAAAACCAGCCATATTCCTATCATTATGCTTACCGCAAAATCAGATCGGGAAACTAAGCTGGCAGGTCTGGAAACCGGTGCTGATGATTTTCTTACTAAACCTTTCGACAATGATGAGTTGTCAACGCGTGTCAATAACCTGATCAACCAACGCAAACGATTACAGGAAAAGTACGCGAAGAAAATTACCCTGTCCCCCACCGAAGTTGATTTAAAATCTCCTGACGAGTTGTTTATACAAAGGGCACTGCAAATCGTAAACGACAACTTATCTAATTCAGAGTTTACAGTCGAGTTGTTCCAGAAAGAAATGGGGATGAGTCGAATGCAATTGCATCGAAAGCTGAAATTTCTAACGAACTTTTCTGCAAGTGAATTTATCAGAGACCTTAGACTTCAGCGTGCTTCAAGTTTACTTGCTATCAATGGCATCAATATTACAGAAGTTGCCTACAGTTGCGGATTCAATAGCACGTCATATTTTACCCGTTGCTTTAAAGAAAAATTCGGTGTAATACCATCAAAACATCAGGAAAAAGTGTCCTAATACCCCTTTCAGAGCACATGTTACATAATTTGTACTTTTTGGGAGATTACTAAAACTCCCTTTTCTATAAGGTTCATAGCTTCGTAATCATATCACTAACGAAACTTTTACATGAACCCTATTTATCGATTTTTTGCAATAGCATCTAAGGACTGTGTATCCTTTCTTCATTACAAAAGGCGCTGTCAGCCGCTCAAAAAACTACCATCCATTCTCAAACAAGTAATCGCAACACCCTGACTAAGACTTTTCACCTTAACCAAAAAACAAATGAAAAATATTCTATTAATAGCTTATACGCTCTTAATTTATCCAGCATTACATGCTCAAACCGATAGCCTTCAAAGAGGTATAGACCAACCTACGCAAGAAGCGATCAACAAAGAGATCGCCACAAAATTTTACGAAGATCTCTGGTTTACAAATAATACTCATAAGTATAAAGATTATGTCGCCGATGAATATGTTGTTCATGACATTGGTGACAGAAAAGGAGTTACGGAACCAGCCATAGAACAAAAAATAATTGCCGACAGGTTTTGGAACGGCGGTAGCTGGGATTCTAAAATAGATTATCAAATAGCAGATGGAGATCTTGTCGCTACCCGATGGACAGCCGATTATAAAGCTGAGTCGTTAATGGCTAAAATCATGTTTGGTACTGGAAGTATCCCAATCATCAATGTGTTTAGAATCGAGAACGGAAAAATCGTAGAGATATGGAATCACCGTCATGACATAGACACTAATGAGACAATGTTATATACCATCAAAGGATTGCTGATAGGTCTTTTGTTAGCTCTTTTCCCTTCGATACTAGCCATTCAATACAAAAGAAAACTTAAAAAACTATCGATATGAATTCATTGTCATTACAACCGACAGCACTTGAAGAACGCTTTGAAATCCTTGATGTTTTAAGAGGATTTGCACTTCTGGGTGTTATGATTGCGAATATGGCTTATCATTCAGGTTACTGGTTTTTATCACCTGAAAACCAAGAGGCCCTGGGTTTACATGATTTTGGAGAAGCCATAGTCTGGATAATACACCTGATCACCGAAGGGAAATTCTATTCAATCTTTTCTTTATTGTTTGGAATCGGTTTTGGTCTGCAAATTCAACGTTCTATGAAAAAGGGTCTACCATTTACCGGCCGTTTTTCAAGGCGTCTGCTAATTCTGTTACTATTTGGAATACTCCACGCTATTTTTCTATTTGTCGGGGACATACTCATTGCCTATGCCCTACTGGGATTCATACTCATCTTTTTCAGAAAAAGCAGCAATAAGACTTTGCTTCGATTTGCTTTCCTTTTGCCAATTATTCCAGTCATTCAATATTTAGTTCTTTGGCTAAGAGCAGATCCTGGCACAGCTTCAAACGACTTGGCAGGAAGTGAAATGTTTGAGCAAATCGTACTTACTTATCAGAATGGATCCGTTGGAGAAATCTTCATGACCAATACATTTGGCTATGTATTTGGCAGATTCCCTGACCTCATCTTTACCGGAAGGTTCTTTAAAGTCTTGGCCATGTTTTTACTAGGATTTTACGTGGCAAAAAACAACTGGATTTCTGAGATCAGCAAAAGAAAACATCAGCTGAAGCGGATCATGCTCTATGCTGCAGCAATAGGTATACCCTGCAATATAATCATGGCACAAATGATGACAACAGATGCCTACTATGCTATGACTTCAGCTGGTATTATTGAACCAATTGTCTATGCCTTCGGAGTCCCTGCACTTGGTGTAAGTTATGCCTGTGCCGTTACGCTCGCTTATCAAACAAAACGACTCAAAGCGATACTGAAGGCACTGGCACCATTAGGCAGAATGGCGCTTACCAATTATCTCATGCAAAGCCTTATCTGCTGTTTGATTTTCAGCAGCTATGGTTTAGGTCTTTTTGGAAAGGTGAGTCCACCTTATTTCACACTAATAGGTATCAGCATATTAATCGCACAAACTACCTTCAGCAAGTGGTGGTTATCCAACTACCGATATGGTCCTGCAGAATGGCTATGGCGATCTGCCACCTACAAAAAGGTTCAGCAATTCAGATTGGCAAAACCGCAATTACATGAGCTGACATAATCCAGCACCTATTCTTCTGGTGATAAGGCTGTGAAAAGCCGGTCATAAAAAATCCTACACGGCTGATAATACCTCTGATCGATAAAGGGCTAAAAGTAGAACCAATAACAACTTATCAATAAAATTATGAACTCAATAAATCGAATTACTAAATCTACAATACTTTCAAAAAGTAAGCTTACATCAAAAACTGTAATCATAGTCTTTCTTTCAAGTCTTTTAATTCACTTCGACGCACTCAGTCAAAACAATGAGAATTTAGAGCAAGACAGAAAGATGATTTTCGAGGCTATTGATCGCTACAATACCGCATGGAAAACGCGAAATGCTGAATTGGCGGTTCAGGACTATTCAAGTTACATACATTGGGTAAACTCCGTTGGCGACTTGATGAGAACCAGAAAAGATCTTAAAAAATACCTGACTTTCATTTTCGGCCTTGACATTGTCATGAAAAATGAAAGAATCCCACAGGTCAAAGAAATTACATTTCAATCTGAGAAAATTGCTGTCGTACATTCACTGCACCTTGAATCAGGAGCTAAAAATTACCATTTAAGAGTCTTCTACAAAGAAGGTAAAGAATGGAAAATCATCAATCATATAACCAGCCGCGAACATCCAAAAAATGAATGAGCAGGATTCTTAAATGAAAACAAGCTATTGGAATCAGGAAGAATAACTGATTGAAAAATGAAGAATTTAAACAATGGAGAAATACAAAAAATTATATCTATACATGATCATTCCAATGATCATCATGCAGCTGGGAATAGCAATGGATTACTGGGGAGACTTTACTAAAAATACATGGGCTGTGCATATACACTATTGGAGTGGCACAATTTGGTATCTATTCCTAATTATCCAACCATACTATGCGACTCATGGCAAGATGGAAAAACATCGGACCAACGGGATGATAGGAATATTCATCGCTGGCAGTGTTGGACTGGGGTCGTTGAGTATGCTACATCGGGATATTAGATTAGCGAATCTCGCAATGGAATTTCCTGAGAAATTTGGTCCTTTCAAACCCTGGTTTTTCTATGGAGTACCTGTTGTTGAAACTGTAATGATCTGCGCTTTTATGTATGCAGTCATTAAAAGTATTGTTCACAGAAAAGACCTGGAAAACCATGCGTGGTGGCTTATCTCTACTGTATTTCTCATCATGATGCCAGCCTTAGGCCGAGGTGTTCAATTCGTACAAATCATGATATCAGATTTTACTCCGGATCTGAATGCTATGTTGGGGATTTACATCTCCGCTGTAATAATCATAGGGTTGGCAATTATATCAGCAATCAAATATGATAAGTTAAAGCACCCGGCGACCATTTTAATCATTTGTGTCAACCTATTCAACTGCTTACTTGAACCTATCGGAAAATCAGAGGTGATACAAAACATACTGGAAACAGTCATCAAAGGTTAGCAATTCACAACAACAATAAACACGATCAATTCAGTCTAAATCAAATCAGATTTTGAAGAGGGAAATTGCTTTTGAAGTGTCAACCTTCAATTGCTTTTCCTCATCAAAAAGCCAAAACACAATCTTACAAAACGAAATGTATTGACAAAAAATGGGATCATAAATTTTGAAAAAACACTGAAAATTTCAACCACCATCTATCTGACCAGCATTGAAATAATGCAATTCGTAGCTTCTTAGAAACTTGGCTGCAATTAATAAAGAGTCTTACTTTCTCAATTGATTTAATTATCAATAAAGATCTGCAGGTAGTTGATCAACGCCTTAAAGGAATATCGCAAAAAAGATAGGTTAATAATTGGTATCATTTCAAATTCAGGAAGCATTCTTATCTCAGATATTTTAAGAATACCAGGTAATCTCTTTGATTGAAATTGATAAAATAACTGTAACATCCCAACTGAAATCAATCGAATTAATCAGTTATCATTGAGTGATTTGATAAGAAAACCCCACTACCATCGATCAATGATTATACCAAGCAGAATTGTCAATGAATAAATCTGTTGCTAATTAATAAGACATAGCAATTCATCGTCACAGGATTGGATATGCATAGCTCTTATGGCTATCATTTCATCCTTCATAAAAACCTTAATATTCCAAATGAATCAGATTGAACATACCAATCAATGCTATCATGAAGACTGGTTAATCGAACAACCTATGATTAAATAGGCGAAGAGACAACTCTTTCATTTAGGCAATTTCTAAATCACGATTCAAGAAGATTTCCAGATTGAAGAGTCTGCTCACTAATCGCGTCATGTTTCGCAGGAAGAGTAGCAGCTCATTCAAAATTTGTAATCAAAAGTAATTAATTATAAAAATTAGCACACCAAATAATATTCTGATTGAATGTTTAAATATTTATAAATCAGATATTTGATATCTATTAAGAGAACTAATAATTTAAATCAAAAAAAGCCTCTAAAGGAGGCTTTTAAAATCTTAGGATTTTTAACTTTAGCTATTAAGAAGCTACCTTTTCTTCGGTTAATATATGCTCAACTTGTTGCTTCATCTGATCAAATGTAGCAAAGCCATTCGCCACACTGTAGAGCTTATCTTCTTTGCGAAGTATCACTGAAGGGTATCCCCTCACACCCCAATTCCTATTTAGTAAAAACTCATCATTAGTCTCTTTTCTTACCTCCTCACTTCTAAATCTCTCAAGGAACTTCTGAAAATCAATACCGAATTCCTCACAAATACTTTGGTAGAATTCTTCAGTTCCCGGGTCCTCAGACTGGACATAAAACTTGTATTTGATAGCTGTAAAAAACTCCAGCTCTTGTTCATTCACAAATGGTCTGGCAGCAACAGTTGCACGGCAAGGTGGTTCTGTATCATAATTAAATGATTCTCTATCAAACAGTTTATAACCAAATTCCTGACCACTTCTCGCCGTCACTTCCTGCCAGTGATGTTTAAGAAAATCTTTCATCTGATCGTCCCACGGATCTCCACCCCCAGGTCGCAACCCACCAACAACTATGCGAAATCCAACAGCATTGTTTTTGAAATGATTACGCAATTGTTTCAACGAAGGAGAAATCCCCCAACACCAGGAACACATCGGATCTCCGACATAGATGATCTCAGAATTATCATATTTTTCAACTTCCTTCTTATCTTCATTACCAAGAGGTGTTGGCGTACAAACACCGGTTTCGGGATCACAAAAATTATTGTCTTTCATAATGAAATAAACAAATCTGTAACTAAAATAGTTTCATTTATACCATGATGTTACCCAGACTTACTTTGACCTTTAAACTGAGCGGCTCTAGTCGAAACTTCTGCCTTACAGAAGAGTTATTTTCTTAACTTACAAAATCAAATTTTAGCACTAAGAAGAATGAAAAAAGTAAGTATCATGGGATGTGGCTGGTTTGGTTTCCCACTGGCAAAGGCACTGGTCTCACAAGGCTATTCTGTCAAAGGAAGTACTACATCACCAGGCAAGTTTGAAGACTTGACAGATGCTGGCGTTCAACCTTTTTTATTAAAATTAGGTGAAGAATCTGAAACACTGGAAGACTTCCTAAAAAGCGATATTCTCTTAATCAATGTTCCACCCGGCAAATCAACACATGAAATTTATTCACAACAGATGCAGGATTTGGCAGATCAGGTTGCTGGCTCACAGATCGGAAAAATAATTTTTGTTAGCAGCACATCTGTATATCCTAATCATCTTAGCAAGGTTGTAGAATCCGATGCTACTCAAATCAAAACTCCCAGGTCCGGAATTACGATGCTGGAAATAGAGAAAATCTGGCAACAATTAAATGACAAAAACATCAACATCATTCGATTTGCAGGACTATATGGCCCAAACAGAAACCCCGGAAGGTTCCTGGCAGGAAAAACGACCAATGGCGGCTCTAACCCTGTTAATATGATTCACCTTACCGATTGTATAGGAATAGTAACTGAATTGATTGAATCAGATTACGATCATGCAGTATTTAATGCTTGCGCGCCCGTTCATCCTACTAGAAAAGAGTTTTATGTAGCTGCTGCCAGCCAATTCGGATATGCCCTACCAAGTTTTGAACCACCTCACGAAACAGGTAGCAAAATCGTAAGCTCCGAAAAGCTGGTATCAACGACGGGCTATAGTTTTATATATCCTGATCCGGTTGCTTCACTTGATCATTTATAAGCAAATAAAGCAGTCTACCCCTTCAGCATCCTCACAGGAAGCTTTTGTCTCATAACAGGTATCACTGCCATCAGTAGACCAGGGGAAGTCAGAGTTACAGTTATTGCATTGTGAAACGGGCCCTATGTCATCACTGCATGATTCCAACGTCGTAAAAAATACAGCCGCTATAAAAATTAATAATGTCAGTTTCTTCTTCATAGTATAATTACAACAAAAACGGTACCGCAATATTGCTATGCGTGGCATTACACGAACAAAATAGCTAAAAATCAGTTACAATTCAAATAACAAAGATTATTTGGACGAATTAAAAAAGCTCGTCAAAAACGAGCTTTTTATCATTCAAACCAATCCTAATTAAATTACTATTTAATAAGCAATTTACTCTTTAATATCTTTCAAAATCGTAAGTATCTTTACCTTACGATTATTATCTATAGCTAAAATTCAAAGCAAAAGTATTCGTTTAAAATAAAACAAAAAAGATAATGTTACGAACGGTACAAAACAGTCTCTAACATTAATTTGAATACTTTAAACACTCAATTTAACGTTTAAATCGGTGACAATGTTGTGAAGTAACTTCAATTAATTCGTCGAAAATCACAAAAATACAAACGTTTTCATACAATTCTATTAATCCCGATATACAAACAGTTATAAATTGAGAAACTCTTTTGAAAATACACCATCGGTCTATTACAGGTTTGAAGCACTATACTGCGTTTATAAAACCAAAGAAGGCTTTCATCAAATTGAATATTCTGATTTTTAATGAATCGTTTTTACACTAAGTGGCCCTTTTCATTAAACAACCTAATCGCAAAAGAAGATTCCCTGTAACTGAGCTGATAATAACACAAATTATCATGTGCAAAGTGATCCATATTCTTCAGAGGATAATTTAGTAACCAGCATAACAATACTCTCATCGCTCTGCCATGCATACAAATGAGCACTTCTCTTTCATTCGAATTCCGTAAGATATGCTCAAAAGCTTCTTTTTGTCTGTTCATCACCTCAATGGGGGTCTCTCCTCCCCCAACCCTTTGCTCGTAATCGCCTTGCTGCCATGCTTTTGTGATCTGCAAGTAGTTTTCGTGAGAAGCCGCGTCGAAGGGTTTACCTTCCTGGTCTCCCCAGCTAATTTCATTTAAACCTGAAAGCTGATCAAACGGTATACCAGCAGCGATGAATTTTTCAACAGATTGCCTGGTACGGACAAGTGACGACACGTAAACTTTATCAAATGGATAATCTTTAAATGCATTATAAAACTTTTCCGCTTGCATTTTTCCTTCTTCATTCAACGAAGCATCGATACCACTTCCCTGAACCATTTTTCGTTTGTTGTAATCAGTTTGACCGTGGCGTACTATGAACAAATTCTTTGTTTTCAAGGGGATAATGTTTTAGTTTATTAATTTCGTGAGTATATGATATTCGATTCGCAATTTACACTCGAAAATATAAATAGTTTATCAAGAGGCTGTATGATTGAGCATCTTGGAATAGAAATCACCGAAATTGGCGAAATTTTTCTAAAGGGAACCATGCCAGTTGATTCGAGAACCAAACAGCCATTCGGATTATTACACGGTGGTGCTTCGGTAGTATTAGCTGAAACACTTGGCAGTATTGCCAGTAACGGAGTAGTTGATTCATCGAAATACGCCGTTGTTGGCCTTGAAATAAATGCAAATCATATAAAAAGTGCTAAAAACGGACTTGTTTCCGGTTTAGCAAAACCAATACACCTGGGAAAACGTACTCATGTATGGGAAATCACCATCAATAATGACAATGGTGATCTGGTATGTATTAGTAGATTCACAGCAGCTATCATCGATAAGAAATGAGTGAAAAATTATTACTGGAAAGTCAATTCAAAAAACTATCAAAATCTGAAAAAATCAATGCTTTCTACCAGGCGGCAACTGAGAATGGTCTCCCTGTTGCAATCTGGAGCTTGCCCAAAAGCAATGAATTCTATCTTTTGATCAGTTTTTCCAAATCTGCACTAAAAGGTAGTATTGAGCTGGAAAACGAAAAGCCCGGTTTCCTTTTTTCTCCTTTCTCGAATGAAGATGGTAGCCAGAATTATTTCTTAAATGCTGATTTATTATACCATACCCAGACAGATGTATTGTCAATCAATCCTGCCATTGCTATTGAGAAGCAGCAAATGGTTGATGAGCTGCTCGATAAGATCAATAATGGGAATTTTGGAAAACTCGAAAAGGACACCTCTCCTATAGCTTTTCAGAAATCAAAGGATTATATCTCTATTGTCAACAATGGTATTAACAAGATAAAGGCCGGTCAATACGATAAACTGGTGCTGTCCCGAAATAAGCGAATTCAATTATCAGATAATTTTGATCCGATTGAAAAACTCTGGAAGCTAAGGAGTTCTTATGACAGTGCATTTTGTTACCTGTTGTCTACCAAAGAATTTGGAAACTGGATGGCAGCAACTCCCGAGACACTTATCACGCTCAATGCCGATACTTTCGAAACGGTATCACTGGCAGGAACCTCCAGACTCGAACCGGGTGAAAGCCTGAACAATGTAAGCTGGACGCAAAAAGAAATTGAAGAGCAGGCGATGGTGAGCAGATATATCATCAACAGCTTCAAAAAGATCAGGTTAAGGGAATTCAAAGAAACCGGTCCCCGAACGATCAAAGCTGGTAACCTGGCGCATCTCAAAACCACTTTTTCGGTAAAGTACCAGGAAATCAACTTTCCGGAATTGGGAACTGTCATGCTTAAGTTATTGCATCCGACCAGTGCTGTGTGTGGCATGCCCCTGGAAGCTGCCCGTAACTTCATTAATACATTCGAAGGTTTTGACAGATCATTGTTCGCGGGCTATCTTGGACCAGTCAATATTGCCGATAGCACCAATATATTTGTTAATTTAAGAACAATGAGGTTTAATCAGTCTGAGGCAGTTTTATACGCTGGTGCGGGCATTACGGAAGATTCTGTAGCTGAAAAGGAGTTGATCGAAACTGAGCTCAAAATGAAAACGCTTCTCAATGTGATTGAATCATGATTTTACAGGCCATCCATGATATATCTGAACTCTGCGCTTTAAAAGGAATTGAAGACGCCGTTTTATCACCTGGCTCAAGATGTGCACCACTCACTATTTCGTTTGCCCGAAATCCAGGCATTAAAAAATATACTATTTCCGATGAAAGGTCTGCGGCTTTTCATGCATTGGGTATAGCGTCTGAAAAAGACAAACCAGTTGTATTAATATGCACTTCAGGGTCAGCAGCATATAATTATGCTCCTGCAGTCGCCGAGGCATTTTATCAGAATATTCCATTGATCATCTTAACGGCAGACAGACCAAAGGAGTGGGTTGGCCAACAGGATGGACAGACTATTCAGCAATTTGAAATCTATAACAAGCACGTTAAACATTCATACGAATTACCTGCAGACTACGCTCATGATGATTCCTACTGGCATATCAACAGGATCATGAATGAGGCAATCAATTTAAGTGAACAGGAGCCCAAAGGTCCTGTACACGTGAATGTTCCTTTCCGAGAGCCATTCTATCTAAACTCTGATGAATTACCTGCTTTCTCTGAAAAAATCAGGGTGATCAAAACGTATCAGGCGGATAGCGGCGCTGAGCTTGAATATTATAGCCGAAAAATTGCTGATTTTTCTAAAGTGTTAGTAGTCCCAGGTCAAGTTCCCTACAATCCCGAATTAATCCAGGCATTGGAAAAATTCAGGGAAAAGACTAATTGTACAGTGATCGCTGATATCATTTCTAATTTACATGAACTACCGGAGAGCATCAGGCATCATGATTTGTTTATAGATCATAAAAAAGGTTTGCCGGAAAGTTTCAAGCCTGAATTACTCATCACTTTCGGCAACTCTTTGATTTCAAAAAATCTGAAGATTTACCTCAGAAACAATCCTGCCTCAGAGCATTGGCATATACAACCCTACGGAAGTCCCGTAGTTGATACCTTAAAGAGTTTGACTGAAATTATTCAGACAGACCCCGTTACATTTTTTCATCAGGTTTCTTTGGATAGTTACCAGTCAAATGACTTCAATATTCAGAAAAAACATAATTACCTACATGCCTGGTCGATTATTGATAATAAGGTTAATAACTTTTTAGAAAAGGAAATTCAAAAAAACACCTTTAACGAAATGAGTGCTGTCGGGGCAAGTCTGAAGGCAATTCCAGATAATTCAGTATTGCATCTGGCTAACAGCATGGCTGTAAGATATGCCAACTTCATAGGATTGAAAGGAAAAAAAGCTGTTCGGGTAAAAGCCAATAGGGGCACCAGCGGAATCGATGGCAGTAATAGCACTGCCTTTGGAAATGCGCTCGTCACCGACCAGTTGGTTACTTTAATCACGGGAGATTTAGCCTTTTTTTATGACAGAAACGCCTTCTGGAATAATTACCGTGTGCCGAATTTACGAATCATCCTAATCAACAACCACGGTGGTGGTATTTTCCGAATGATTCAGGGACCAGCGCATCTGGAAGAGTTGGAAGAGTTTTTTGTAACCAAACAAAATCAAAACGCTGCACACGTAGCTGTAGAATTTGGATTTCAATACAGCATTGCCAACAATGCCAATGAACTGACTAGAAACCTATCAGTATTCTTTCATAAAAGTAAAAGTCCGAAGCTGCTCGAAATCAGAACCGAATCGAAGAAAAGTGCTGACTATTTAAAACAAATCAAATCATTGGTAAGCGACTGATTAAGTCAGCGTGTATCGTAGATAATTAGGGCAAGTTATTCTTAATCAAATAACCAGTCTCTGATGGTATCGAATAAAAACAGAGCCATAACTGCTTTTAAGTAAACAATTGACTAAAAGACCTGGATTTTTTAGCATCCAGGCCCATCAAAGGTGTAAACGTTATCTCCTTTAGTGACTTTCAGACCCAATGACTTCCCAATAATCTCAACAATATCATCAATCGAACGATTGTCGAATGTTGCATTGTACTTGCAGTTGCCTATCGTTTTATCCTCGAGTTTGATTTTTACATGGTATTTCTGTTCCAGCAGGTCAATTACCTCAAACATCGGAGTAGATTGAAATTCGAATGAACCTGTCATCCAGCTCAGGTAATTCTTGTTTCTGTTATTTCTTTTAACAAGTCCCTTCACATCTTTCGATACGACACCTGTCTCGCCTTTGGACAGCCTGATATAACTGACTCCATCAGCTTTTTTGAGTTTCACGGACCCGGACGCTACAATCACTTCAGTGTATCCGGACTTTTCGTCAATCATAAATGAAGTACCAGTAACTTCTATCTCAGCGTTATTTGTCTGTATAATGAAAGGCTTGCTCTTATCTTCCTGGATATCAAAAAATGCTTTACCTTCAAGCTTCACTTTTCTCTGCACGTCTTTATTGAAATCAGATTGATAGGTGAGCTTTCCTGACATTGCCAGATATAGCTTACTACCATCTACCAACGTGACATTTTCCTCGCTTTTGGCGATTACTCCCGATGAAGCCGAGCTGCCAAACCCAGTAAAATAACCATATACCAATGCTGTTGCCGCAATCAGTATCAGAAACGATGCTGCAATCTTTAAAAAATTAGGTTTTTCCTTTGCGGGCATGGAGATTTCTGGTGTCTTTTCTTCCAGCCTGTCAACTATGGATTCAAAAGCTTTAGATACATCAAACCTGTCCGGATTAGTAATCCCCCAGGCTTGCTTGAAATGGTGAAATTCTGCCATATTCTCTTCTGAACTCTCAGCCCATTTCTCCACCTCTACCCGCTCTTCCTCAGAAGAGTTTCCTGAAAAGTATTTAGTCAAAAATTCTTGCGATTCCATTTTAATCTATATTCTGTCAATTAACATTTAGCATCTTCTTTCCCCTTACTTTTCTTTTATTTTTTTTAGAGGAAACCCGAAAATTTAAAGGTAAGGTATCCGCCAGCCTTCTGGCCGCCCAATCACCATAAATTACTACCCCTTTTTTAGGGTCAAAATAGTCTTTTATCAGCTCATACTTGTAATCTGCTCTAAACTCAAAATCAGTTTTACTGATGTACGAGACTGACTTACTTTTAGGATGATATATCTCCAGGTAATTACCGTCGTTGAGTTCCTTACTCAGTGCAACAAGCTTTAAAACTTCTTTAGATTTAATATCAGCAGGCAGATATTTAAATTTTAATGAATCAGGAATGACATCTACTATCGACCTGTCAAATTGCTTCTTTGCAATCCTTTTTTTATTCATCGTCGCAGAAAAATGTCTGATAGAGCCGTAATAATTATCTTTTCTGTTTTTAACCCACTTTCTGCTTATTTTTTTTGAACCTGACTTGACAGGTGAGAAATTTGTTCTGGCAATAAAGAGTACCTGAGACTCTCTTGCCTCAAAGAACACCAAATCTATGAAAATATCATATCCTAATGCATAGTTAGTAACGGACAAAGGACCGTTTGCATATATTTCAAATTCATTTTTCCCATAGGTGCTGTCCGTGTATATAAACAGATCCTGCGGGTTATTGATGACGCACAACTTTGCATTTTCGGTCTCTCCAAGCACTTCCCTTTTGAATAACTTGATGTATCGTTCATATTCCACGTCCTTTAAGGAGACAATTTCCAATTCTCTTAAGATGTTTAATTTCGGTTTGATTCTAACTTTAAGGTCTTCTTCGTTCTTATTTAAATTCAAAATGAAATTGTGCACACCATAGGAAACATGAGATATTACCATGTCGTAGGCACCTTCAGGGATGTCATCTAACCGAAAAAACCCTTTGTCATCTGTTAAAGTTCCAATATCGGTTAAGTCAAGGTAAATATGTGCCTGACTAATTATTTTACCAGAGAGGCTATCGGTCAAATAACCGGAAAGTGAATATTCCTGATCAGGTTTAGGTAGCGGTCTGCTAAAAATCAACTGACCTTTGAAAACACCGTAGGAAACATTGGTCCCGATTAATAGATATTCAATAATATTTTTAACAGTTTCGTCTTTTTTATAAACGGAAAAACGCTGGTTTTCCTTGAACAAACCGGAATAGTAGGAGAAATCTATATCCGTTTTTCTTTTAATCTCACTCAATACTTCATCGAAAGGAAGTTCAGTCACACTAATCGAGATTTTCTTTTCCAGAATATCCTGCGCCTTTGCATATGAACTCCAAAGCAAAAAAAACAATACGATATATAATAACTTCTTTATCAAATGAATTTTAACCTCGCTTAAATTTACTTCTCAGAACTTTCAATGCCTTTCCCATCTGTACTTCTACGGTTTTCAGGGAAATTTCAAGATGATCCGCGATTTCCTGATATTTTAGTCCTTCGAACCTGCTCAATTTAAAAATTTCCGAGCACCTGGGTGGAAGTTCATCTATTGCCTTCACTACCTGATTTAACAATGCTTTTTGTTCTTCCTCATCGTTCAGGTCAGATTCATTCTCATTCATGTAGTTGAGGACATAACTACGGTAATTATCCTTTACTTTTTCATGCTTAATCTGGTTAAGGCACGTATTATATACAGAACGATACAAGTAGGCTGCCAGCGAAGATTCAGGATTGAGACTATCACTTCGCTCCCAAAATCGTACAAATACTTCTTGTACTACCTCCTCTGCGGACTCATCTGAAAACAAAAAGCGACCTGCGTAAATACACAACCTTTTGTAGTAAGTATTAAAAATAAACTCAAATGCCTTTTTATCCCCTGCAATAATCTTTTTTACAATTTCATTTTCCTCAGTCACACTTATTCTTTACTAGGTGTTATATATCTTTAACGAAATCTCAAGCGCACATGGCAAAAGTACACTTCGAAAACGTTTCACTTGATATTTCATCGATTCTCAATCAGCAAAATAAAGACTTTTTTTTAAGTGACTATGAAAAATCCATCTTAAAATTCATCTTTGAATGGCTGACCAAAAAAAAACAATGGTATATCAAAACGTCAGGCTCGACCGGAGAGCCAAAGTCTATTGTCTTATCGCGGGAACTGATGAAATACAGTGCTTCACAAACAATTGAGGCTTTGAGAATCAAAAAAGGGTCTAATGCGCTGCTATCAATTAATGCTAATTTCGTAGGTGGTAAAATGATGCTTGTCAGGGCCCTGGAAAATCAAATGAATATCATTATTCAAAATCCATCAACCCAAAGTCTTAAACCCGAAAATCTGGATCTAATGGCTAATTTTGCCGCTTTTGTTCCGATGCAAATCAATTCATTTTTAAAGGATCAATTACAGCGAAACGCCTTGAATACAATTGAAAAGGTGATTATTGGTGGTGCACCACTATCTTATGGAACGATCAGCTCAATTCAGGATTTTAAGACAACTTTTTGGCAAACCTACGGCATGACTGAAACCTACTCGCACGTAGCTTTGAAGCAACTGAACGGATCGGATAAAAGCGAGTACTTTAATGCCGTTGGTGATGCTTTGTTTAGCACTGATGAAAAGCAACGTTTACAAATCTGTGGAACCATTACCGGAAATGAGTTACTAAAAACCAATGATATCGTTCAGCTTCAGGACGAAAAAAGTTTTGTATGGACTGGCAGATATGATCATGTAATCAACAGCGGTGGAGTGAAATTATCCCCTGAAAATTTAGAAAAAAAGCTGCATTTACAATTCAGAGATTTATTTGACAATAAAAATTTCTTTATTAGTTCGCTACCGGATAAAAATCTCGGAGAAAAGTTAGTTTTGTACGTCGAAGGGGAAATTGATGAGGAAAAGCTTTTGGTTGAGATGCGCGATGTATTCCATAAATATGAAATTCCAAAACAGATAATTTCATTGAAAAATTTCACTTATACCCTCACCGGAAAAATTAACAGAGCTGCGAGTGCTAAAAAGTACCAGGAATGAAAGAAATTAAAATTGAGTTTAAAACTTTGGAGGTCCCCGCTCCTTTTGCCCACAACTATCTATTGCATCTGAAGATCGATAAAGAAATTGAAGCTCAGTATGAAATCACATACAAGGGAAGAGAGGAATTGAGTGAAGCAGAAATTTTAGAAGAGGGATATACCCTTGATGATGACTTCAAATGGTCAGGAAAAATTGACAGTTCCTGGAAAAAAAGCATTCTTGGCTTAGCTGATATTGTCCAACAAAACGAAAGTAACCAAGCTAATGAATTCTCACAAACAGAAATCTCAATAAGCTTGACAACTGCCGGCCAGACTGAATCAACAGTCTATTATGATGAAGAGTCGCTCAGTTATCAGATTCAGGAGATTGTTCAGGCCTTATTCGAAACTTCAAAGAGGGAGCTTCCGCTAAAAATCCAATTCCTGTTAAAAGCAAAAGGCAAAAAAGATCAATTCACTGCGACACTTTCATTCGCTACCAGAAGTTGTTCTATTTTCAAAAATAATGAATTGTCTAAAAACCTATCTTGGGAAGAGGGCAGTTCACTAATGAGTCTTATTTATCAACCGGATTACCTGCTGGATACTACTAAAACTAAAAAAGATGATTTATACATCAGTTTTGAAGAAAATGCCTGGTTTTCACTGGATGAGATTGAAGAAAGCGAAAGACTTACTGGTTTTAAATCTGAATTGCTAAAATACCTACAGTAATCCTACTTTCAGAATAACTGATAATTACCCCCTCTTCTAAAAGCTTTGGTGTTTAGTTTAATATTTCTATCATTAAACAATTATTCAACACTGCTTACAAGAAGTATTTCGATGTAAAGGATAAAAATATTAAACTAAACACCAAAGCTTTTACTAAAAGCTTTGG
>JBCBHL010000034.1:0-31873 GCA_038525605.1 Bacteroidota bacterium | reverse complement strand
CCTATACAATTTTCGTATAAACATTAGACATTATTACGTTTAGTTGTGTATTGAGTTAATTTCGAACAGTCAGATTTTGTAGTCTGATAATAATTGTGATTTCGTAGTTATTAATTAAATATAAAAATTGGCCTGTTTTTTAATTCAAAATTCGCACAATAAATTTTTCGTGATAACCTTTCTGATGTAGACAGATTTATTCTGCAACGTTAGATTTTAGTAAAGATTAATTGTTAATTTTGAGTGTTATGGCAAAATCAGGAGGAAATTCATTCTTAGCGTTCGTAGCAGGCGCAATCGTAGGTGGTGTAGCAGGTATCTTATTCGCACCAGACAAGGGTTCCAATACAAGGGACAAGCTTTCATATCAATTGGATAAATACAAAGTTAAATTTGAGGATATCCTGAATGATTTGATGAAGGGGAAAGACCTGGTCGATAGTGAAGCGAAGGTAGAAGGTGAAAAAATCATTTCTGACGCCAAAGAGAAGGCTGAAGCACTATTGGATGATGTCAATGGCTTGATCGATCAGATAAAATCTAACTGATATTTCTTTTTGCGAATAATCTATTAACGAGATTTATTCTTTTTTTCAATAGCTCTACACTCTTAGTATTACTGATTAGTCTAAATGACACATCACTTGCTGGTAACGCCTGAGATAAAAAATCCAGGTCATGAGTGATGACATTTCCAATTCTACAATATCCACCGGTTGTCTGATGATCGTGCATCATAATGATAGGGTTCCCATTTTTGGGAATCTGAATAGTACCTGGAAGGACAGCGGATGAAATGATATCGCTTTTTGCAATTTCCTTTGGGGAGTCTCCTAATAGCCTAATTCCCATTCTGTTGCTATCATTCGATATTTTGTAGCCATTGTTGAGAAATGATTCCTGATCTTTTTTCTCAAAAAGCTCAAACTCAGGGCCTTTTACTATTCTCAGGTACAGCTCGTTTTGTTGGATATACCTGAAAACATTGGGCAGTTCCAGGTGCTTCACACTTTTTTGCTCCTCAAATTCGATAGTGTCCCCTTTTATTAAAGAACGTCCTTTATAGCCACCCAACGAACCTGCTAAGTAGGTAGACTTACTGAACAGATAGGGTGATACTTTCAAGGACGCGTTAAAAGCGAGATAGGCAATGAGGCCGTTTTTTGCAGGTTCAAATTCCAAATGATCTCCTTTTGAAACCTCTATGAGTGCATTTTGTAATACTGGCTTACCATTAACTTTAGGAGACATATCAGCACCACAGATTGCTATGGCGCATGGCTGTTCGAATTGTATCGATGGTCCCTGAATGTACATCTCTAAAGCAGCAGCATATGGAGCGCCTCCTGTCAGGTAATTTGCGCCCATCATAGATAGTGAATCCATCGGGCCGGATGCTGGAAAACCCAAACTTAAGAAACCTTCTCTTCGAGTTTCCTGGACAGTAGTTTGTATCCCACTCTTAAGAATCCGAATCATTTTTGAACCAATTTTGCAATTCGCTTTGTGACACTCTTTTAAACTTTACCTGATCACCGAGGTTTATCTGCAATTTCTTTTTGAGGGTTTGATCAAGTAGATTAATAGATTTACCAATGATTTGCCAGCCACCGGGACTGTCAGTTGAATAAATACCTGTTTGCCTGCCAGCAAGCCCCACCGAGCCACTCCTGATTTTTTTTCTCGGACTGGGTTTCCTTTCTATGTCGATGTTTTCAGGCAATTGACCCAGGTAAAAGAATCCGGGCATGAATCCCGTCATCATCACCCGAAAGGTAGTGCCCAGATGAGTTTCAATTAATTTGTCTGATGAAAGCCCTGTTTGATCACATACTATGTCCATATCCAAGGCAAATTCGGGATCATAACAGATCGGTAATTCAATCAACTTTGCATTTGAAGAAACCGTATCGAGAGTCTTGATTAATAGAGACTTAATATTTTCTACTAAGTGATCAACTGAAACATTAAAAGTGTCAAATACAATGGTGATTGAGTTTGTAGCGGGTACTATCTCAGTAATTCCTGAAAATGCTGATTTTTGTATTAAATGAGTTAGTTGGATTACTTTTTCATTAGCAATCAGTAAGTCTTCTTCAAGAATATTGATCAGTAAAGCCCTATCTCCATATGGGATGAATTTCAGCGATTTCCTGACATTACTCATGATTGATGGAGATTCCCGATAGAGTTAAGGTCTTATAAATTGCTTTGGCCGTTGCTAATGAATTATGGTGATCACCATGAATACATATCGTTGTGGCGTTGAGTTTTAAAGGCGTGTTTTCGATACTCCTGACTTCCCCGGTTTTTGCGAAACGAAGTGTGCGCTCTGCGATTTGTTCCGGGTTTGATATGACTGCATTTTCCTTAGTTCTGCTGACCAGATATCCTTCATTATCATAATTTCTGTCAGCAAAGAATTCGCCACGAAATTTGATCTTCTGACTGCTACATACTTTTTCAGTGACCGAGCCTGCCAGACCTACCAGTGTAATTTCAGGACTGATATTGAGGACCAGGTCAGCTATCATATTCGAAAGTTCTTCGCTTTTGGCAATGTCATTGTACAACGCGCCATGAGGTTTTATGTGATGGAGTTTGCTACCGGCCATTTCTACAAACCCTTTCAAGGCATAGACCTGGTACCGTATCATAGCTGATAGCTCTTCTGTAGGAATTTTCATCGACCTGCGGCCAAATCCCTGTAAATCCGGATAGGAGGGATGTGCGCCAATTCCCAGTCCCTTTTTTGCAGCTTGGTTTACAGTCTCTTGCATCACAACAGGATCGCCCGCATGATAGCCACAGGCGATGTTGCAACTGGAGATGTAATCCATCAATGACAGGTCATGACCAATCTTGTAATGACCGTAGCTTTCTCCCATGTCACAATTGATATCAATCCTCATATTTCCAATGATTTTAACATGATTATGAGAAGATTTTCCATATAGATCTTAGTCCGAGGAATATCACTATCCCAATGATCACAATTCCAAAGATGTTATTAATAGTTGTATTCCTATATGCTCCTGTAATAGAGCGTTTATTTACCAGGTACAGCAGAAATATGGCTATAAATGGTAATAAGAGTCCATTAGCCATTTGTGCAATGGTAATTAGCTGCAATGGTTTGATTCCCAGCGAATGAAAGAAAATCCCAAGCACTATAGTACTTGCCCAAACAATGATGATTCTTGTATCTTTTAGATCGGCCCGCCAGTTCATTATTCCCGCCACGGCATAAGATGCTGCCAAAGGAGCAGTGATCGTGGAAGATATCCCGGCTGCAAAAAAACCAATCGTCATAAATACTCCTGACCAGCTTCCCAGTAAGGGCTCAAGCTGAAGGGCAAGATCGTACGTACTGTTCAACTCACGATTGCCACCAAAGAAGACAAATGAGGAGGTAACTACTATTGCCATAGAAATTAGTCCCCCTATGGAGACAGACATGATTGTTTCACTTTTTGCATCCTCAATAGATTGTGAGCTGTTCTTTAGCAATGCTCCCGATTGAAGAAACAAGTTATAAGGTACAATGGTAGTACCGATCAGGCCAATAATGGTAAGTGTAGCACCATCGGGAATAGTGGGCACAAACATGCCCTTAAGCATCTCACTGAGGGAAGGCAATGCAATAATTGCGGTAGTAATAAATACGAGGCTCATGATGATGACAAGGCCTATCAGCACTCTTTCGATAATCCTGTACTTTCCGATGTATAAAACGATGATGGCTAAGAGTCCGATCAACATGCCAAAAATATCAATGCCGCTATTACCAACAGAAATCGTGTGGCTGCCAAAATAACTTTGTAGCGCAAGTGCAGCACCAGCAATATTTCCCGATTCATAGGCAATTCCCCCCAGGAAAATAGCGGTGATGATCAATATGGAAACTGCAATTCTCACTGCTTTATTCTCAAATCCTTTTTGGACGTTTTCCGCTAAGGTTTTGCCAGAAGCAAGTGTTAATCTAACGACCATACTTTGCAATATTATCGTGGCAACAGCAGAAAAAAGAAGTGCCCATAACAACGCCATCCCATAGGATGCGCCTGCCTTAGTACACACTGTAATAGTTCCGGGACCTATAAAGGCAGCTGCTACCATCATACCTGTTCCCGGTTTTGGGATCCGAAAATTCGCCATTTGTTCGTTTGATCTCTACAAAGCCTTCAAGATACAAGTAATCTTTGAAACAATAAACAATAGAAGAAACCTGTCCATGATTCCTGACAGACTTATTGATCTTTTCAGTAGCTTAGACCACCGTTGATCCGGAAGGAATTGTTATAATTTGCTGATGTAGATGAGCAGGAAAGGAATCAGGAAAAAGACGATGATGATATATGCAAAACCATAAATCCTGTTTTTCAAGGTGATAGCACCGAGTTTGGAAGCAATTTTCACAGGGAGGTTGGTAATCACTGGAAATGGCATAAACATGATCACGCCGATCAGGTTGAACATCAAATGGGCAATGGCCAGAAAAATCGCTGCTTCCGAACGAAACATTGCGGCAATCAATGCAGTGATAGTTGTCCCGATGTTGGCTCCCATGACAAAATGAAACGATTTTTTCAGTGAAATCTTTCGTGTTGCCACCAATGGAACAATTAAGGAAGTTGTGACCGAACTCGACTGAATCATCGCAGTAATCAGTGTCCCCCAGCCAAAAGATTTCAAATTACTTTTAAATACAAAATCTTCAAATTTACTTTTTGACCGTCCGATCAGTTCTTTGTAAATGATATTGGATAATAATTTAATCATTCCAAAGAGTAGAAAAAACGAGAAGAATAAAAGTACATAAGGGTTGCTGATAACGTTACCCAGCAGGTTCGCGACAGGCTCAAATAGATAAGCATTAAAGCCAATTGAAAAAGAAGAAGTTTGCGAATCACTGACGCCTAATTGAAGCGCATTTCCAATAAAGGTGGAAATATTGGATAGAAACTGAAATTTCAACTCTAACGGAAATAGGATTAAAACGACCATTAAGTTGAAAATGTCATGAGTTGTTCCTGCAGAGATCGCTTTCCTGAATTCATTCTTTTTGGGCATAAACCCTAAAGAAACGATCGTACTTGTAATGGTGGTGCCCACATTAGCACCCATGATAATCGGGATAGCACTTTCGAAACTGATAGAGCTGCTGGCAACAGCGGCAATCGTCATTGCTGTAACGGTGGAACTACTCTGTAGTATCGCCGTAACAATCAACCCGATAAATAATGCGATAAATGGATTAGCGGTAGCCTTGATAATTGACTCTGCCATTTCGGAACCCATCAAACTGAATGAAGTGCTGATCATATTGATGGATAGCAAGAAGAAATAGACAGCAATTGTAATAAATATTGCACTTCTGTATAGGGGCTTCTTTTTAGCCTCAACAGCTATATTTTCTTCATTTTCTGGCATTAACCCACGAAGATACAACGATTTGTCCATAATCCGGCCTATTTGAATTTCGTAGGTTAATAATATTTTTATTATCCGATTAAACCTGGATTATACAATGAAAATCACCCTTTTTCAGTCTTCAAAAGACTGATACGTAATCTCATAAAACCCCCTTTAATTGAAGTTTTATCTGGTGTTACCCGGTTTACCCCGATAGTAACATCGGGAATGTCGAATCCTGGCGCAAATTAGATTTTAAGCATAATTTGCACTAAACGAATCAATCCCCACCCATCATGGTGAGGAATACCTATTAAACTAACGAAAATCAGAAATTAATCTATATTAGGCAAAGATATGCCACTGAATGGTAGATATTTGTAACTACTTGATTATGCTTGTTTTATAAAACTATGAGCTGGATAACCCTCCTTTAATATAGCCTTAATTTTAAAGAAACTATTTCTTTTTACAACCTTAAGATTAGGCTGAAAAACTACTTCGATAAATTCTGAATTGCCAGCCAGGCCATTAGTCCCATGCCTGTTTTTAAGGCATCTTCATCAATATTGAAAACGGGAGTGTGGACTCCTGCTGTAATTCCTTTTGCTTCATTTTTGATTCCTAAACGATAAAAGCAAGCGTCTCTTTCATGTGTGAAAAATGCGAAATCTTCCGCCGCAAGCCAAAGATCCAGGTCAACTACATTTTCTGCGCCCATGTAGTCGATAGCAGCATTTTTCGTGAATTCTGTTAACTCAGGGTGATTCTCCAGATATGGGTAACCCACGTGGATATCAAAATTGCAACTTCCTCCCATAGATTCAGCAATGCCTTCGGCCATCTTTTTCATCTTTGAATGCGCTTCTTTTCTCCATTCTTCATTGAATGTTCTGAATGTGCCTTCCAGTTTTACCTCATTGGGGATGATATTCGTTGCACCGTTGGCCATCACTTTCCCAAAAGTAAGTACAGACGGTATTTTTGGGCTCGATACTCTGCTCACAATCTGTTGCAGGGCTACAATTATATGGCTGGCAATGAGCACAGGGTCTACGCACAGTTCTGGCATTGCACCATGTCCGCCTTTTCCCGTTACCGTCACATATATTTCGTCGGCACTTGCCATGTACATCCCTTTTCTAAACCCCACCTTACCAACGGGGACCAGGGGCATTACATGCTGGCCCAATATCTCAGAAGGATCAGGGTTCTCTAAGATTCCTTCCTTGATCATGATAGATGCTCCACCGGGAAGCTTTTCTTCTCCGGGCTGAAAAATAAATTTGATAGTACCTTCAAACTCCTCTTTAACTTCCTGCAGAATTTTTGCAGCTCCCAGCATGGAGGCTGTGTGCACATCATGCCCACAGGCATGCATTACACCTTCATTTTTCGATTTATAAGGCACATCATTTGCCTCGTAAATTGGTAGGGCATCCATGTCAGCCCTTAAGGCAATTACTTTTTTCTCAGGATTTTTGCCCTCAACTGTCACAGTAAGTCCGGTGTCGGCGATGGACTGAATATCCTGGTAGCCGTAGCTTTCCAGGGTACTCCTTACAAACTTACTGGTTTCATATTCCTGAAAAGACAGTTCAGGGTTTGCGTGGATATGCCTTCTGATATCTAATACTTCATTGAAATAATCTTCAGAAAGCTGTTTAATCTTTCCCTTCAGATCCATGATGTTATTTGATTTTTATTTTTTCGGTCACAAGCACTGCCAACGGGAAGATTTGCTTGATTTCATTGAAATCTTTGATGGCCTCCAGTCGGGTATAATACCTGCCGATTTTAGTTCTGTAAATTGGGGAGTCAAATTTTGTGTTGGGAAGATAACCAAGTGCACGTAACTTATCGTCCACAGCATTTGCCTCCTTCAGTTCAACTCCTGAATATGCCTGAATAGAATAGCCGTTGAAATAACCTTTTGATTTATTATAATCAATTGTCATTTGAACAACCTGATCAATTTCTTCCCTGATGTGATTGGTCGGTTCCGGATAGTCAACATCAGTAGTAGTTGATCCGCTATCGTTCCCCGATTGATCATCTTGAACTGTGTATGGGACGTACTCTTCGAAGGAAGGCCTGTATTTAGACAAATCTTCTTTATAGCTCCCTGATGAAGCGGTCGTAACCTTCGGCGTACAGCTTTGAAGCAGGATTACTGACCCGACAATGATCAGGAAACTAGCTTTCCACAAGGACGCAACGATTGTTTTTGATATCATCTTCAACAGTTTTGTATTTCACATCTTTTACAAGCTTCCCATCGGAATACTGCACAGTGACTTTTTGGTTTCTGCCAGGCATTTTTTCCGATTTTATTGGTGCTGTTTTTTCAGCTGGAGGTCTGTTTCCACCACCTCGGTTACCGAGAATCGAGCCACTGTCTTCCTTGCTTTCTTTGTAATTTTTAGCTGCTCTTCTCCTTCTTGCTTCCTGAATTTGATCAGGGTTTTGCTGGGGAATTTCCGCCTTGGAAAGAAATGAGATTGTTTCTTCATTTACTTTGGCAAGGAATCTCTTAAATGCCTCGAAACCTTCAAATTTATAGATCAGTAATGGATCTTTCTGCTCTATAGCAGCATTTTGCACTGATTGCTTCAAATCATCCATTTCTCTCAGATGTTCTTTCCATGCCTGATCGATGAATGCCAGAGTAACCATCTTTTCCATAGAAAGGATCATTTCGGACCCCTCTGTTTCCACTGATTTTTTTAGTGGGGCAGTAATGCCAATTTGTCTTTTACCGTCTGAGAACGGCACTTCTATCAGTTTGACGACTTCACCCCTGCTTTCCTGTACTTCCTTTAAGATAGGAAGGGCTTTTTCCCTGGTTCTGATATTTTTTTGCTCATATCGGTCAAAAGCCTGATCATAGAGTTTCTCAGCAAGTTGTTCATTGCCAATTTTCTCAAACTCTTCCTCCGATATCTGGAAATCTACTCCAAGAATACTCAGACAATTCAGCTTGAAACTATCGTAATCAGAGCTGGCTTTCGCATTGATCGTAATATCTTCTGCCGTTTCGTACAGCATGTTCATGATATCCAGCTGAAGACGTTCCCCATACAAAGCATTTCTTCTCCTTGTGTAGATTACTTCTCGTTGAGAGTTCATTACATCATCGTACTCCAATAGCCTTTTCCTGATAGCGAAGTTATTTTCCTCCACCTTTCTTTGCGCTCTTTCAATGGACTTGGTAATCAAAGAGTTTTGGATGACATCACCCTCTTTTAACCCGATCCTGTCCATAACTTTAGACATTTTATCTGAACCGAATAATCTCATTAGATTATCCTCAAGAGAAACGAAGAATAAAGAAGAACCAACATCTCCCTGTCTTCCTGATCGACCTCTCAGCTGTCTGTCAACTCTTCTGGATTCATGTCTTTCTGTACCGATAATAGCCAGTCCGCCAGCAGCTTTTGATTCCGGTGTTAATTTAATATCAGTTCCTCTACCTGCCATGTTGGTGGCGATAGTAACTGTCCCGGGTTTTCCTGCTTCCGCAACTACATCTGCCTCCCTGGCATGTTGCTTGGCATTTAGAACCTGGTGTTTGATGTTTCTCAATTTGAGCATTCTGCTGAGAACCTCCGAGATTTCCACCGAGGTGGTACCTACTAATACTGGTCTACCCTGTTCGGTAAGTGCATTGATTTCTTCCACTACCGCATTGAATTTCTCACGGACAGTTTTGTAAACCTTATCGTCCATGTCATCTCTTGCAATCGGCCTGTTAGTAGGGATAACCACTACATCCAGTTTGTAGATTTCCCAGAACTCACCAGCTTCTGTCTCAGCAGTACCTGTCATACCAGACAGTTTGTGATACATCCTGAAGTAGTTCTGAAGTGTAATAGTCGCATACGTTTGAGTAGCATCTTCTACTTTCACGTTTTCTTTTGCTTCTATTGCCTGATGTAGCCCATCGGAATACCTTCTTCCTTCCATTACACGGCCAGTTTGCTCATCTACAATTTTCACCTTGCCATCAACTACGATGTATTCGGTATCTTTCTCGAATAGGGTGTAAGCCTTCAACAGCTGATTTACGGAGTGTATTCTCTGTCCTTTTGTGCTGTAGTCCTGGATAAACTCATCTTTTTTGACAAGCTTTTCGCCCTCGTTCAGCGACCCATCATTTTCGATTTTACTCAGCTCTGTGGAGATATCAGGAAGGATAAAGAAGTTACTGTCTTCCCCTTCACCTGTGATAAAATCAATCCCTTTTTCTGTTAACTCGATGCTGTTATTTTTCTCATCGATGGTGAAGTATAATGGATCATCAGCTTCAGGCATATTTTTCTGATTATCCTGAAGGTAGAAATTTTCAGTCTTCTGAAGAACTTGTCTGATACCTGTTTCACTGAGGTATTTGATCAAAGGTTTGTATTTTGGCAATCCTCTGAAGGTTCTAAATAATGGTAGACCGCCATCGCCTTCATTGCCAGCTTTGATATGCTTCTTCGCCTCATTTAAATATCCTGAAACCAGCTTTTTCTGCGCTTCAACAAGTTTGTGAAGCCTTGGTTTGAGATCGTAAAACTCATGTTCATCACCCTTTGGAATTGGCCCTGATATGATCAAAGGTGTTCGGGCATCATCAATTAGTACCGAGTCTACCTCATCGACCATTGCAAAGTGGTGTTTTTTCTGCACCAACTCTTCCGGGTCTCTGGTCATATTATCTCTCAGGTAATCAAAACCAAATTCATTATTTGTTCCATAGCAAATATCTGAACCATAGGCGTTTCGTCTGGCCTCACTGTTTGGTTCGTGCTTATCGATACAGTCAACACTCAAACCGTGGAATTCGAAGATAGGAGCATTCCATTCGGCATCACGCTTTGCGAGGTAATCGTTTACTGTTACAACGTGAACTCCAAGACCTGCAAGCGCGTTGAGGTAGGCGGGAAGTGTTGCTACCAATGTCTTTCCTTCACCTGTAGCCATCTCCGCGATTTTACCCTGGTGAAGCACGACACCACCAATTAGCTGTACATCGTAATGAACCATTTCCCAGACAACTTCTGTTCCGGCAGCCATCCACTTATTATGCCAGATAGCCTGATCTCCGGAAATCTCTACATTACTCTTAACAGCGGAAATTTGTTTGTCATGTAACGAGGCAGTAACAACTAGCTTTTTATTTTCTTTTAATCTTCTGGCAGTTTCTTTTACTACAGCAAAAGCCTGTGGAAGGATTGTTAATAAAACATCCTCAAGAGATTTGTCTCTGTTTCCTTTTAACTCGTCGATTTTATCGAATATATCTTCCTTGCTGGCGATATCCAGGGAAGGGTTTTCTTCAATCTTTTTATTTAACGACTCTATTTCATCGTCAATTGGCCTTAAGTGATCTGCGATTGTTTGTTTTAATTCGGTTGTTTTACCTCTCAGATCATCATCAGAAATTGAAGACAGTTGGTTAAACTCGGCATTGATTTTCTCTACATAAGGCAATACTTCCTTAATGTCCTTCTCTGCTTTCGTTCCGAAAATCTTAGCAACGCCTTTATTAATAAATCCTAACATATCAGGTATTCTATATTTTTATTTAAGCTTTAAAGTTAAATCGTTTCTTTGATAAAACTATCGTTAAATTTCAATTTGACCATCAAAGACTTTTTCAGCAGGTCCTATCAAAAAAACATTTTTGAAATTATCGTTTTTTCCTCTGTCAAACTTCACTTTTAATGAGCCTCCCAACGTTTCAATATTTACCGGACTAGCGATGTTTCTGAGGTGGGCTGCCAGTGAAGCAGCAGTTACGCCAGTTCCACAAGAAAGTGTTTCGTCTTCTACTCCCCTTTCAAATGTCCTGACGTAGATACTTTGAGGCCCGGTTACTTCTACGAAATTTACATTGGTACCGTTAGGGTATTTTTCAGAATCTTCTCTAATGGTTTTTCCATTCTGATACACATCGTAATTTTTTACGTCATCTACGAATCTGATGTGATGAGGAGATCCTGTATCTATGAAGACTTCTTCTTCATTGTAAGAGAGTACTTCGGAAACATCAGTTAGTTGTAGTTCTACATTTTCCTGATCTGTCAGAAACGCAATATGAGGTCCGTCAGTAGATAGGAAATGTGTCTTTTTTCCTTCGATCATTCCCAGGGAGTTGGCATAATTTACGGCGCATCTGCTACCGTTTCCACACATACTCTGACTACCGTCTGCATTGTAATAAATCATCTGAAAGTCAAGCTCATCATGTTCTCTGATGAGGATGAGGCCATCAGCGCCAATCCCTTTTCTTCTGTTGCATAAAGAAGAAATGATTGTAGTATCGTCAGGAAATTGATGTTTCCGATCATCGATCATGATGAAGTCGTTCCCGGTTCCCTGGTATTTGACGAAGTTAATTTTCATAAGATAGATGACGTTTAATCAGTTTGAAAATTTCAAATAAATAAAAAAAGCCTCCAATTCCGGTGAATTTCGGAACAGGAGGCTTCAATTTCTTTTGGAAAGTACTTACAGCTTTTCTTTAATTCTCGCTGATTTTCCTTTTCTGCCTCTCAGGTAATAAAGCTTAGCTCTTCTTACTTTACCTCTTCTAAGAAGTTCAATCTTATCAAGATTAGGAGATAAAATTGGGAAAATTCTTTCAACAGCTATACCGCTGGAAATCTTTCTTACAGTGAATGTCTCTCCGTTTGAATTAACATTTTTTATCTGAAGAACAGTTCCCTGAAACTGCTGAATTCTCTCCTTATTACCTTCTTTAATTTTATAATGCACGTTAATCGTGTCACCAGGACCGAACTTAGGATGCTTATCCCTAATTGCTTTACTTTCCTGTTCTAATTCTTTTATCAATTCACTCATCTCTATGAAATTATAGATCCTGATCAAAAATGGAGTGCAAATATAGTAATTATGATTTAAAAATTTGAGGTAAGGCGAAAAATAATTGAAGATTTAAGGAAATTTTTAGACTGAGAGGAATTCAATGTTGCATTTATCTTTTTAGAGGCTCATCAAGTCACTCATCAGAGTCCAGTAAATCCGGCCTTCTGTTTTGCGTGTGCTCAAGGGCTTTTTTAAATCGCCAGTCTTCAATGTTTTTTTCATGTCCCGACAACAGTACATCAGGAACTTTCCATCCTTTATATTCCGCCGGTCTGCTATAGACAGGGGGAGCCAGTAAGTTGTCCTGGAAAGAATCAGTTAAAGCTGAACTTTCATTGTTGATTACACCGGGTATAATTCTGATGATGGAATCTGCCAGGACAGCTGCTGCCAATTCTCCTCCCGAAAGCACATAATCACCAATGCTAATTTCCCTGGTAATCAGGTGATCCCTCACTCTTTGATCAATACCTTTATAATGGCCGCAAAGAATGATGATGTTTTCTTTTAACGAAAGCTCATTCGACATATTCTGATTAAGTGTCGAGCCATCAGGAGTCATGTAGATCACCTCGTCGTAAGAACGTTGCGATTTCAAATCAGCGATTGCTCTGTCGATCGGTTCAATGGTAAGAACCATTCCCGCACCTCCACCATAGGCATAATCATCGATGGTGTTGTGCTTATTGTTGGCATAGGCTCTCAAGTCATGAACAACCACCTCTGCCAGATTTTTTTCTTTAGCGATCTTAAGAATGCTCTGATCGAATGGTCCGGCCAGCAATCCTGGGAGACATGTAATGATATCAATTCTCATCGCTGTTATTATCTTCGAGATAAACGTCTAAAAGCCCAGCAGGCAGTACGCCAAAAATCTGCTGTTGGTCTTTATCCACTTTGCTGATAATGCCTTCCTGCAATGGGATTAATACCTCCGTTGAATCAACTATCACCGTCAACAATACCTGGGCTGATAAAGTGATGACGTTTTCTATCTTTCCCAGCTGCTTGTCCCCGTCAATAAAATCGTATCCGATGATTTCGTGATAATAATACTGATCATCCGGAAGATCGGGTAAAAATGAGAGAGGAAGATATATCGGTTTGTTGGCGAGTTGCTCTGACTCTTCTCTGGATTCAATGCCTTCCAGTTTGACAAGTGCTTTTTTATCGTTGATCTGGATGGTTTCAATAAAAAAAGGAACCAGTCTGTTATCTATTAAGATAAAAACTGATTCCAAATCTTGGTAGGAGTCAGGGAAATCTACGTCCAGAAACACCTGAATTTCTCCGTGAAGTCCATGAGCTTTCATCACATTGCCCAATAAGTAGCAATCGTCCTGCTTCATGGCTTTAAAATTTATTCAGCTGCAGTTTCTTCTCCAGCTTCAGGAGTTGCATCTGCTGCTGGTGCTTCTTCTCCTTCTGCAGGTGCTTCAGCTTCTTCAGCAGGTTCTTCTACTTTGTTTTTCTCTGCGATTTTAACTGCTCTTGCTTCGCTTACTTTAGCTTCAGCTTCAAGTCTTGCTTTCTTATCGGCATCTTTAGCTTTGCTCAATGCATCAATTTTGCCTTGAACTTTGCTGTTTTTAGTATCAAGCCACTCATTGAATTTTGCATCTGCTTGTTCCTGAGTAATTGCACCTTTGATTACTCCTACTTGTAAGTGCTTTTTAAGCATCACACCTCTGTATGATAACATAGCTCTAACAGTATCAGTAGGCTGGGCACCATCCATAATCCACTGAAACGCTTTGTCATCATTGATGTTGATAGCTGCAGGGTTTACATTAGGATTATAAGTACCAATTTTTTCAATGTAGCGACCATCACGTGGTGCTCTTGCATCTGCAACAACTACGTCGTATACAGGTGCTTTTTTTCTACCTCTTCGGGCTAATCTGATTTTTACTGCCATAATTTTTAATTAATTTGGATCACGTCCATTAATTTTTAGGTCGGCAAAAGTAACCCTTTTATTTGAAAACTGGTAGTAATTATTCATAATATGTAGGTAATCAGCGATTAATTAACCGGTAGTTGAATGATTTTTTTGAGTGGTCGGGATTGTTTCTTCTCAGGCCAGTCAAAACAGAGACTTTCTATAATGTGCCTAAAGTGAGGTTATAACTTCAGTTTTAGGCTTATCGGGAATTAACGAAAGTTTGTTTTTATTGGAACATTAAGCAAATCCCGCAGTGATAGCTGATTTTCTCTTTTTCCTTTAAACCATTTGTCTGAAATATTTTAATGCGTGTCATATGAATAAAAGTAGAAGTGCACTAATGACTTGAAACATTATAGATTAAAATTCAAATGAAAAAAGACTTTCTACTCCTCATCGCCCTTTTCTTTACATTTAGCGTACAGTCATCAGCTCAAAACAAAGAACTTTTACCTGGAAAATGGGATCTGATATACTTTTCTGCAATCGACAAAATAGAATCCAGCGTAGCGATGCAAATGGCCGACTCTGCTACTCACGATCAGTTTCAAAAATCCAAACAAATGATTTTGGATGATTTCTTTTATAATTTCTATGCCAATGGCACTATCAAATACAATGATATTAGTAATCTTGAATTGGTTTCCAGAGAAGCGATCTGGACAGTTGATGAGAATATCCTGACCATTACAGAGTTTAAAAGGCCTTATGAAAGGCAAGCGAAAATCATCAATTTATCTGAGAGGTTTTTAGAATTATCACTGATGATCGATGGAGAGGTTTCTCCCGGGTCACTGTTGCGATTTAAGCGAATAAAGAGTGACTAGGTAAGATGAGGTTGGATAAGTTTGCTGTACAATAAAATATAATCTACTGTTTTTAACACAGATCAGCTGTCATGATTCCTGGAAAACCGTTTCTAATAAAAGTGTGCCATAGAAATGTCTCTACAACCATTTTGCTTGTCATCATACATCATGTGAAACTGCATGTAATTACCTTGAGACCTTAAAGTGTCTGTTGATTTCAATTATACAGTTGCTGATCAACCAAACCAACCCGATCGATCATTTTAATTATTTACCTCTTTTGTTAGCATGTTTTCATATCCGACAAAATTTGACAAGGATGCCCGATGATTCTAGGGTTAGTCGTTAGGTGCTGCTAGCTATTCTCATAACGAGATCTGTTGCAATCAATAAGTATTCATTCAATTTATTGATCAGTCCTTGATCCTACAATTGATAATTTTGGTAATCAAATTTGGTTGCTGGTTTAGATCCATACATCAGATAAATTATAAAATGATAATAAACTAATTCTGCAACAAAGTTGTTTTACCCGTAATTTGAATTGATTTAGACTATGTATTTGCTTATGCGGTTATAAGGTTTTTTAAACTTAAATACATTACTTATATTTGCCCAATTCCATAATTAAAAACGACCAAATGGATAAATATTCATATATCTCAAATGCACATGGGGCTTACATTGATGAAATGTATCAGTCTTACCAGAAAGATCCGGATTCGGTTGATGTTTCCTGGAGAAAGTTTTTCGAAGGTTTTGAGTTTGGGATCCAAAAATATGGCGAAGACGGAGGAGGAGCCGATGTTCTTTCAAACAAAGAAATGGCTGTCCGTAATCTAATTTACGCATACCGTTCCAGAGGACATCTTTTGTCCGATACAAACCCAGTAAGACCCAGAAGAAAGCATGTTGTAGAACTTGATCTTGAAGATTTCGGATTGTCAAATGCAGACCTTGACACGGAATTTGCAATTGGGAAAGAATTAGGATTGGGTAAAGCCAGCCTAAGAAAAATACTGACAGAACTAAAGCAAATATACATTGGCCATATAGGATTTGAGTACAGTCATATCAGAGACGCTGAAATTCTGGAGTGGTTCAGAGATAAAATTGAGTCCCAGTCTTATCCTGTAAGCCCTACGGTAGAGACCAAAAAAAGGATATTATCCAAACTGAATGAGGCGGTAGTATTCGAGAATTTCCTGCATACCAAATTTCTTGGACAAAAGAGATTCTCATTGGAGGGGGGAGAAAATACAATCCCTGCTCTTGATACCATTATCAACAAAGCTGCTGAATTTAAGGTCGAGGAAGTTGTGATAGGTATGGCTCACAGAGGTCGACTAAATGTGTTGGCTAATATCATGGGCAAGACCTATGAAGAGATTTTTAGCGAATTTGAGGGTAGTACTGACCCTGATTTGACAATGGGGGATGGTGATGTGAAATATCACTTGGGTTATTCCAGTCATATCAAAACAGATTCAGGGCGAAATGTTTATGTGAAGCTTGCGCCAAACCCTTCGCATCTTGAGGCTGTCAATCCTGTAGTTTTAGGATATACTAGAGCTCAAATTGATGATGAATACAAAGGAGATTTGGGCAAGGCAATTCCTGTATTAATCCATGGCGATGCAGCTGTGGCAGGACAGGGAATCGTTTATGAAATAACACAGATGTCTCAACTGGAGGGATATAATAGTGGAGGTACGATCCATTTTGTGATCAACAATCAGGTTGGGTTTACAACTGATTACGATGATGCAAGGACGAGTATTTACTGTTCCGATATTGCCAAGATTGTCGATGCTCCAATACTCCATATCAACGGCGATGATGCTGAGGCAGTAAATTTTGCAGCTTCTCTTGCAGTGGAATATAGACAGACATTTGGGAAAGATATTTGGATTGACTTATTATGTTACAGAAGGCACGGTCACAACGAAAGTGACGAGCCGAAGTTTACGCAACCGATGTTATATAATAAGATCGCCAAGCATGCCAACCCAAGAGAGGTTTACTGGAAGAAACTGACAGAAGCAGGAGATTTTTCTCCCGACTTATCAGCAGAATTGGATAAGCAATTTAGAAAACAACTTCAAGACAGGTTGAATGAGGTCAAGCAGAATCCTTTACCATACAAACCACAGAAAATTGAAGAGGAGTGGAAGCAGCTAAGCCACAGCAAGCCCAAAGATTTTGAGAAATCACCCAATACTGCTATTACTGAAGAAGCTGTAGAGCTCGTAGGTAATGCTTTGACTAAGCTACCGGAAGGATTCAAACCTTTGAAACAGATAGATAAATTGATCAAAGACAGGAAGGCGAATTTTTTCGAGAAGAAGGAGCTTAACTGGGCAGATGGAGAGTTGCTTGCTTACGGTTCTTTGCTCAATGAGGATAAAATTGTGAGAATGTCCGGCCAGGATGTGAAAAGAGGTACATTCTCTCATAGACATTCCTACGTATTTGATGCCAATACCAACGAGGCTTACTCCAATCTCGACTATATCAAAGAAGGTCAAAATCAGCATTTTAGAATTTTCAACTCTCTCTTGTCGGAGTTTGGTGTTCTAGGATTCGAATATGGTTTTGCCATGGCTACTCCTAATGCACTGGTAGTCTGGGAAGCTCAGTTTGGAGATTTTGCCAACGGAGCTCAGGTGATGATTGATCAGTTTATTGCAAGTGCAGAGAGTAAGTGGCAGAGGATGAATGGCTTGGTGATGTTATTGCCTCATGGCTATGAAGGTCAGGGTCCTGAACATTCAAATGCCAGACCTGAGCGCTTTTTACAGTTAGCGGCCGAGGATAACATGATTGTGTGTAATATTACCACTCCTGCTAATTTCTTCCACATGTTGAGAAGACAGGTTTCCTGGTCTTTTAGAAAACCTGCAGTGGTATTTTCTCCAAAGTCTTTATTGAGACATCCAAAGGTGGTTTCACCGGTTTCGGATTTCACTAAGGGTGGGTTCAAAGAAGTGATTCAGGATACATACGTTACTAACAAATCTGTAAGAAGGGTACTGTTGTGCACAGGTAAGGTTTATTATGATTTACTGGAGGAACAGCAGAAAAATAAAATCAAGGATGTTGCTATTACTAGAATTGAGCAGTTACACCCCTTCCCTCAGAAACAAATAGATACGATTCTTAAAAAATATAATGAGCCCGAACTGGTTTGGGTACAGGAAGAACCTGTCAACATGGGTTACTGGACTTTTGTCAACAGGGTGTTTAGCAGAGCAGCAGACTTGCAGGTAATTTCGCGTAAAGCAAGTGCGTCACCGGCTACCGGTTATCCTAAAGTGCATAAAAAAGAGCAGGCTACCATCGTAGAGCAGGCTTTTAAGAAATAGAAAAAGTATAAAGCAATTAATACATAAAAAAATGAGCTTAGAAATGAAAGTCCCATCGGTTGGAGAGTCAATCTCGGAAGTAACCATAGCCCAATGGCTAAAAAATGATGGTGATTATGTAGAAATGGATGAAGTGATTGCTGAGTTGGAATCCGACAAGGCCACTTTTGAGCTTCCGGCTGAAAGTGCTGGTATTCTTAGAATTAAAGCTGAAGAAGGTGCTACCGTAGAAATTGGAGGGGTTGTTTGTGAGATAGAGGCTTCTGATGCAAAACCTGCAGCAGCTACAGAGGTTACACCTACACCTGTAGAAAGTAGCAGTGCACCAGCTACTGTTGGTGGGGCTACCAAAACAGGAGAAGTGCTGGAAATGCATGTTCCAACTGTTGGAGAATCAATCAATGAGGTAACGATTGCTTCATGGTCGAAAGGGCAGGGAGAGATGGTTGTCCTCGATGAGGTGATTGCTGAGATAGAGTCCGATAAAGCTACTTTCGAGCTGACAGCTGAGGCATCAGGTGTTTTGGACATTATTGCGCAGGAAGGAGAGACACTTGAGATTGGCGCTTTGCTTTGTAAAATCGAAGTAATGGAAGGAGACGTTTCTCAGGCAGCTACAACCGAAGCTGCGCCTTCTGCTGCACCTGCTACGCTGTCTGATTCAGGTAGTGGCTCCTATGCGACAGGGCATGCATCCCCTGCTGCTGGAAAAATATTGAATGAAAGAGGTATTTCAGCTGATACGGTAACCGGTACTGGTAAAGATGGTAGAATTACGAAAGCGGATGCGCTAAGTGCTTCTAAGCCTGCACCAGTTCCAGCGCCGAAACCTGCAGAAAAAGAAGTGCCAGCTGCCGCTCCAAGGGCTTTTGGAAGCAGAGAGCAGGAAAGAAAGAAAATGACTTCACTGAGAAAGACCATTTCCAAAAGGTTGGTTTCCGTGAAAAATGAGACTGCAATGCTCACCACCTTCAATGAGGTGAACATGAAGCCAATCATGGATTTGAGAAAGCAGTACAAGGAATCATTCAAAGAAAAGTATGACGTAGGTTTAGGTTTTATGTCATTCTTCACGAAGGCATGTTGTATGGCTTTACAAGAATGGCCGGCAGTCAATGCCATGATTGATGGTGATGAGATTGTTTACAATGACTATTGTGATATATCAATAGCCGTTTCTGCTCCTAAAGGATTGGTTGTACCGGTGATCAGAAATGCTGAAGGCCTGTCTTTTGACGGTATAGAGAAAGAAGTCGTCAGGCTGGCTACCAAGGCGAGGGAAGGTAAATTATCTATCGAAGAGATGACTGGTGGTACGTTTACACTCACAAATGGAGGTATCTTTGGTTCCATGATGTCTACTCCTATTATCAATGCACCTCAATCAGCGATCCTCGGCATGCACAACATTGTAGAAAGAGCGGTTGTGGAAAAAGGTGAAATAGTGGTTCGCCCTATGATGTATCTGGCATTGAGCTATGATCACAGGATTATTGATGGTAGAGAATCGGTGAGCTTCCTGGTAAGGGTTAAACAATTGTTGGAAGATCCGGGAAGACTTCTTTTGGGAGTGTAAGTCCTGACCATTTTTAATTTTTTTGAAAAACATTAACCCAAAAAAAAGATCAAATGAAATACGATGTAACAGTAATAGGTTCAGGACCGGGTGGTTATGTAGCGGCAATCAGATGTTCGCAATTAGGTTTGAAGACTGCTATTATTGAGAAATATAATACACTGGGAGGGACATGCTTGAACGTCGGCTGTATACCGTCGAAAGCACTTTTGGATTCCTCTGAGCATTATCACAATGCGGAAGTGACTTTCAAAGAACATGGAATTGATATTTCCAAACCTAAGGTAAACCTGAAGCAGATGATAGCCAGGAAATCAAAGGTGGTTCAGGAAAATGTTTCAGGGATAGATTTTTTAATGAAGAAGAATAAGATCACTGTTCATCACGGTGTAGGCTCATTCGTTGACAAAAACACGATCAAAGTAACCGCTTCTGATGGCAAGGAATCTACCATTGAAACAGACAAGGTAATTATCGCTACAGGGTCTAAGCCTGCGACTTTACCCTTTATCAACATTGATAAGAAACGTGTGATCACCAGTACTGAAGCATTGGAAATGACTGAAGTGCCTAAACACATGATCGTCATAGGAGGTGGAGTTATTGGTATGGAACTGGGTTCTGTTTATGCCAGACTTGGCGCTAAGGTTTCTGTAGTGGAATATATGGATCGGTTGGTTCCTTCAATGGACAGCACGATGGGCAAGGAATTGCAGAAGAGCCTTAAAAAACTGGGATTTGAGTTTTATATGAGTCATAAAGTGACCGCCGTTGAAGCCAAAGGAAAGACCGTGACAGTAACTGCGGAAAACAAAAAAGGCGAAAATATCGAATTGAAAGGAGACTATTGCCTGGTATCGATTGGTAGGAAACCATATACTGAAGGTCTTGGGCTAGAGAATGTAGGTATAAAAACAACCGGTAGGGGACAGATAGAAGTTGATGATCACCTGAGAACAAGTGTCGACAACATCTGGGCTATCGGCGATGTAGTAAAAGGTGCCATGCTGGCTCATAAGGCTGAGGAAGAAGGTGTTTTTGTTGCAGAGCAATTCGCCGGACAGAAGCCGCATATCCATTATCATTTGATTCCAGGAGTTGTATATACCTGGCCGGAAGTGGCAAGTGTCGGATATACCGAAGAAGAGCTGAAAAGTCAGGGTAAAGCCATTAAAATCGGAAAATTTCCTTACAAAGCACTTGGCCGTGCCAGAGCAAGTATGGACGTAGATGGATTGGTGAAGGTAATTGCTGACAAAGAAACAGATGAAATTCTCGGAATGCATATCATTGGTGCAAGAGCTGCTGATATGATAGCAACGGGTGTTACTGCGATGGAATTCAGAGCTTCGGCGGAGGATATTTCCAGAATGTCACATGCACACCCTACCTATATGGAAGCGGTGAAAGAAGCTTGCCTGGCTGCTACAGAAAACAGACCGATTCACTTGTAATCGAGATTAAAATAAGACAATAAGCGAAGGCCATTCTGACATTAAAGTGAGGATGGCTTTTTTTTGTAAAAGATTTAATCCAAAGTTTGCAGCAGAAAGTGTAAAATCTAAAGTAGCTTATTCGAATAAGCCATGAGACTAAATAAGGGATGCCTGCTCTAATTGAGTTTTGCTTCTACTAAAGCCAACTCTTTATCTGAGTATATTTTCTCATGTTTGAGAAAATACAAAATGAAACGATTGAAGGACGCATCGATTTCAAACTTGTGAATGGGTTCTAAAAGTGCCAGTATCAGGCTTTTGTCTGAACAAACGTTGTCTTTTCTACCTATGATTACTGGTGTTTGATGATCAATGGAAAGTCTTAAAAACCTGATTTCAATATTATCCGGATCCTTCGAAATTGCCTGATCGATTAGCTTACCATATCGATTGATGAAGGTGATTTTATCGATCGGATTCCATGTGATCTTTGCCATTAGCGCATAGCTTGCTGCCTGATAAGCTACCTCGATTGAGGTTGGCATAGAGATATTCATTACTTTACTGTGAAAATCTTCTATTTTAGATTCATCCAGGACACTTTCATGAAAGCACTTTCTCAATCCATCGACCCCTTCACTACCCTTGGAAAACTGGGATATGAAAATTAATACAAGAAGAATAGCAAGCTTTTTCATTATGTTATTTTAATCGAATCGCTATCAAAGGGTACCGACCATTTCTGTTTGTTTGGATAACTCCAAAAGATAAGACGATAATTTAGGCGTAATTGTTTGAATCAGAAGGTATTGAATATGACATTTAAATGATTTAATATTTTCTTATATCAACGGTAACCAGCATTGGAATAGAGCTGCCGTTCATCCCCATCGAATTGATCCTCAATTGAATACTTTCTAATTTAGGATTCCTTAAACATTTAAAATCAATGAAGAATATTAAATATTTATTCTTTTTACTTGCATTGGTCATGTTTGTAAACGCAGACCTGGTTGCACAGAAAAAGAAAAAGAAGAAGGGTACCGCTACAGCTACATCAGCAAAACCCAGGAAACCTAAATCAAAATCTAAAATAAAGCCTTATAAAGAGATTATCACCAAAGAGGCAATTACAGATGAAGGTTTGTTCACAGTTCATAAAATTATAGACCAGCACTTTTTTGAAATACCTGAAGATTTACTGGAAAAAGAAATCTTGGTGGTTTCAAGAATTTCAGGTTATGTAAAGAATATGAGTTTCGGTGGTGCCGGAATGAAATCCCGTCCACAGCAGGTCATTAGATTTCAAAAGCATGATGAAAATATATTATTGAGGTCTGTATCTCACAACAGTGTGGCTAGTGAAGAAGATCCGGTCTATCAGTCCGTAAAGAACAATAATTATGAGCCGATAGTAGCCTCTTTCCCAATCAAGGCCTTGGGTCAGGATAGCTCATCTTACGTCATCAATGTGAATAGTTTCTTTACCAGTGACATCCCAATGATCGGGGCAATGTATCCCTTTCAACGAAGGCTCTTTAAAATTCAGACAGTTGATAAATCAAGGTCATTGATTAACAGTATCAAAAGTTATCCAAAGAATGTGGAAGTAAGGCATGTTCTTACTTACAAAGGGAGTCAGTTACCGGATAATCAGCTGACCAATACCATGTCTATAGAGATGAATCAATCTTTTATTGAGTTGCCGGAAACGCCTATGCAACCCCGGTATTATGATGCACGGGTTGGTTATTTTTCTATTAATCAGACAGATTACAGTGATGATGCTCAGAAAGCCAAGAATAAAAGATACATTACAAGATGGAGATTAGAACCGAAAGATAAGGAGGCTTATGCGCGAGGTGAACTGGTAGAACCAGTCAAGCCTATTGTCTATTACATTGACCCTGCAACTCCTGAAAGGTGGAAAAAGTACATTAAGCAAGGGGTAGATGACTGGCAGAAAGCATTTGAAAAAGCAGGTTTTAAAAATGCTATAATGGGTAAGTATCCTCCTTCAAAAGAAGAAGATCCGGAATGGACTCCTGAAGATGTCAGGTATTCTGTGATCAGATACATTACCACCGACATACAGAATGCACAGGGGCCACACGTTCATGATCCAAGAACAGGTGAGATTCTGGAGTCAGATATCTTATGGTATCACAACATCATGAATTTACTTCGTAACTGGTACCTGGTGCAGACAGCCGCCATAGATCCAAAAGCCAGAAATGTGAAATTCGATGATGCGCTGATGGGGGAGCTCATCAGATTTGTCTCAGCCCACGAAGTAGGTCACACGTTGGGATTACCACATAATATGGGATCTAGTGCTGCCTATCCTGTGGATTCTCTAAGATCCAAAACATTTACTGACACTCACGGAACCGCCCCTTCTATTATGGATTATGCGCGTTTTAACTACGTAGCACAACCAGGAGATGACGTTACCAGCATATATCCTCAAATCGGTGAGTATGACGACTGGTCGATTATTTATGGATATAAATTGATTCCTTCGGCAGGTTCGGCAGATGAAGAAAAAGTAACTTTAAATGAATGGATTAAGGAAAGAGCTGACGATCCTACCTTAAGGTTTGGCAGGCAAAGAGGATTGCCAACCGATCCTACTGCGCAGACGGAAGATTTAGGAGATAACTCGATGAGGGCCAGTGACTATGGCGTCATGAATCTGAAGAGAATTGTTCCTAATCTGATAGAATGGTCAAAAGAAGATGGGAAAAACTATGCTGATTTAAGAGAATTGTATGGGAACGTAATAGGCCAGCTAAGAAGATATGCAGGTCATGTAACCGCTAATGTTGGTGGTGTCACTGAGTATGTGAAAACTTACGATCAGGATGGAGCCATCTATGAGCATGTTGGAAAAGCTAAACAAAAAGATGCTGTTAAGTGGCTGAACAAGAACATCTTTGACACGCCTGCCTGGTTGCTAGATCAGGAAATCCTGAATAAAATAGATGAGTCCGGAACCATTGACAGGATTAAATCTTTGCAGGCCAGGACACTGAGAATCATGATGAATGAGGGAAGGTTGAACAGGATGATTGAAAATGAAGCGGTCAACAATACTGATGCTTATACATTGGTGTCCTACTTCCAGGATGTGAGACGTGGAATTTTTAGTGAATTGAGGAGTGGTAAAAGCATCGACCCTTACAGAAGAAACCTGCAAAGGGCACTGATTGATGGAATGAGTGGATTGATGGCTAGAGAGTCTAACGATATCTCTGATGTCAAAGCTGTTGTGAGAGCTAACTTAAAGACCTTGAAATCGGAGATAAGGTCGGGAATGTCCAGGCAATCCAATACAATTTCGAGGTATCATTTGCAGGATGCTATGGAAAGAATTGATAACATTCTTGATCCTGATTGAGAAAATTAATGAATAGTCGATAAAAAAGAGTTGCGGCATCTGCGAAGCAGATGCCGCAACTCTTTTTTATCATCAGGTACAAACAGCTAATAAGGTTTTCTACCTACATAATTTCCAGGTGGGTCATACTGGCATACCCATGTATCCCTACCGTCACAAGTTACTTTAGCACAGCCTACTTTAGTAGTTGTTTTCCAAACCATCTGAGTGTAATGACCACACATCTTACCCGGTTTGCAAGAATTCTTTTTGTAGTTGTAGTATTTAATTTCCTCACCCCATGATTGAATAGCACTGCTTGCGTCATAATAACCAGTAGTGCCTGTAAACAGGTTTTCTCCATATTTGGAATTGCTGTGCTTAAAGGCACAATTCTGCTTTTTCAGTTGTGCAGCCCACTTAGCAGCTGAATTGGCAAGTGTTTCAGACCATTCAAGATCGGGTACGCCTACTTCTCTTCGCCATTTGTTATGACCATCAACCAGAATTTTGATCTCTTCGTCGGTTAGGTTAGGGTCAACCTCTTCCGAAGGATTTGCAAAAAACATTAAAACAATCAATGTAATCATGTATTTCATCATGCCAATTTATTAGTATTCAACTCAAACAATCTCAGTATGTACAAAAATCTGGCCAGATAGTAGGCACCCACTCCACTTAGCAAATGCCATAAAAAATGTGTTCCCATTTCCAGGCCGAAGATTCCCCTTCTGTCAATTTCTCTGAACACAAGCGATAGGACTAAAAAAAGTACGGACAACAGAATCCATTTAAGTCCAAGCCAATTATTTCTTTTCAAATAAAGTAGAATAGGCAGAAAGATGAGCGTGCCAGTTACAAAGTATGCGATATTGGTGGCAGTGTGATCAGATGCTACTTGATAAATGAAATACCTGAAAATAAATGACAATACAAATAAGCCAATTGTTATGTACCAGTTTTTCAGGTAACGTACCCAAAATAAAATTCCTATTGATAGGGTCATGAGAGCAGTTGGTAAAACATCCAGCAGCAGCAGCCATTCCGAATTCCTGAATCCGTGATAAAGCGTGCTGCCTGTTCCTCCTAATATCAACAAAGGGATGCAATACCACATAAATAGAAAATCCCGTACCTGATGTTTCTTTAGTTTAATAGCCCAGTAAATGGCCGGAAGCACAATCGCTAATGAGGAAATGGCGTTCCACGGTTCAGCAAAAAAATGATCATGAGCAATAAGGGTTTCCTGATAGATTGGTCCACTATCAGATGGAGAAAAGGTATTTGCAAGCTGATCATCGTAACCAATCATTAATTCTTCTTTTAAAACTATTATGATAATAACGATCGTAAAGGCAAACTGGCTATAATTTTCAACGTATTTATAGTAGGTTTTATCGAAAACCTTGTCTTTTGTTGAAGGTGATTTCTTAAATTAGTTATAAACCTGACATTAATGGCTAACTCCGGAGTTAATATATTATACGTCGATGACGAGAAAGGAAATTGTGATTACTTTAAATCAGCATTTAGGCGTGAGCACATCATTCATACGGCCTATTCAGGATTAGAAGCACTGGAAATCTTACAAAAGTCGGAGAACATCAGTCTGATTCTCACTGATCAGCGTATGCCGGAAATGTCAGGTGTAGAATTCCTCGAGCGCTCACTTAAAATAGTCCCTGAGGCCATCAGGGTTTTGGTTACAGGGTACAGCGATATGAAAACCGTTATTGACGCTATCAATAAAGGACAGGTTTATCACTACATTCCCAAGCCCTGGAGCTATGATGAGATGAAGATCACCATAGAAAAGGCTCTTGAAGCGCATCATCTGATGGTCGAAAATAAGACGCTATCCTATAAAAATCAGGAGCTATTATTAAAGACGGAAAGACAAGAAAAAGAATATATCAGGTCTCAGCTTGAAAACCTGAGGAAACAGTTAAACCCGCATTTCCTTTTCAATTGTTTGAATACCCTTCATGCGATGGTACCGGAAGCTCCGGATGCCAGGAAATTTATCCAAAAGCTTTCTGCTGCCTATCGATATTTGCTTGATCATAATGACGAGAACATAGTGACAGTTGCAGATGAATTGGGTTTTGTCGAAAACTATTTCTATCTACAAAAAGTTAGGTTTAAAAATGCGCTGATTTACGATATTGATATAAGTGAGCAGGTACTCTCAAAAATGATCCCTAGTTCTTCTGGTCAGTTATTGGTAGAAAATGCCATAAAGCACAATATTGCTACTCAAGAACAACCCCTGGAAATATTCCTCTACATAGAGGATGATTATTTAGTAGTTAAAAACTCATTTCAGCATAAGCTGATTCCGGAGGTTTCTACCAGAATAGGGCAGCAAAACCTGAAAGAGCGATTGCGATACCTGACTTATAAAGAACCTGAGTTTTATCAGGAGGGAGCTTTTTATTATTCAAGGATTCCTATTTTAGACCCTAAAGACTAATTTTAAACGTATGTATCGGATATTAATCATAGAAGATGAACAAATGGCCGCTGATGACCTGGAAAAGGTAATCACTAAAATGGATGAGGAAGTCGAAATCGCGGCAAAAACCTCCAGTGTGATTTCTTCCATTAAATGGCTTCAGGAAAATGAAGTGGATCTTATATTTTCGGATATCCAACTAGGTGATGGACTTTGTTTCGAGATTTTCGAATCGCTCAACATCATTACACCCATTATTATCACCACTGCTTACGATAATTATGCAATCCAGGCTTTCAAGCAAAACAGCATCGATTATTTGTTAAAGCCGATTGATGAAAGTGAATTGAAAAAGGCCCTTGATAAATATAAAAATCTTCACGGTAAATCTTCGGAAGGTTTGTATGTACAGGATTTGATTAGTTCGTTGAAAACCTACACTGGAAATGTCTATCAGGAGCGATTTCTCATTACATTGGGAGAAAGAATCGAAAGTATCCCAATTTCTGAGGTGGCTTATTTTTTCAGCGAAGACAGATATACGTATCTCGTTGGTAAAACAGGTCGCCAGCATATTATTAATACGAATCTCGGCGAACTGGAAGGCAGACTCGACCCAAAAGTATTTTTTAGAATAAACAGGAAATACATCATCAGCTATTATTCTATCGATAAGATGGTAGCCTATTCTAAAAGTCGGGTGAAAATTGAATTAACACCGGAGGCACCCAACGCGATGGACGTAATTGTCAGCGTGGAAAGATCAGGATCATTCAAAAAATGGCTAAACCAGTAGGTAATTCCCTTAGGAAATTGTATCATATGTGACTATTTTGAAGATTTTTCTTTCGAAGAAGGGACGATTTAGCTAATATTAACGTTATAATAAAAAACAATAACAATTTATTGTTTGAGTTTTTTGGTTGGTGGTGAAAGGTCTCCCTTCGTGGGAGGCTTTTTTTGAACTAAAGATTTTATTTTTTAATACCATATTAGGCCATATCCTGATCATTAGCACGTCTGGGATTAAATATTTTTCAAATAAATCTTCATGGCTTAAGGGATGTTTTTTATATTACTGTTCCAAGACGCTCTATTGCAAATATACCAATGCTAACATCGGAAAGGACAACCCAGGATGCTGAATCTCTATTGAATCGCTACTTGCAGGTTAGAAATCAGACGGAGAAATTATGTGAAACCTTAAGCGATGAAGACTTTGTTGTCCAGCCTGTTGTGGATGTTAGCCCTCCAAAATGGCACCTTGCTCATACTACCTGGTTTTTCGAAACTTTCGTGCTAAAGCAGTTTTACGAAAACTATCATGTTTTTGATGATCAGTATAATTTCCTTTTCAATAGTTATTACGAATCTGTTGGCCAGAGAACCATCAGGGCAGAACGTGGGTTTATGACAAGACCTACTGTAAAGGAAATTTTTAAATACCGTGCTTTTGTGGATACAAGAATCAATGAATTATTGAAAAACATTGAATTTGTCTCCGATGAATTGGATGAGTTATTGGTATTAGGTTTACAGCATGAGCAGCAACATCAGGAGCTAATGCTTTATGACATCAAGAGAATTTTTGGTGGCAATCCTATATTTCCGGTTTATCGGGCTACAAGTGATGACGAACGAGACAAAAATGCTGAACCCGTTCAGACAGATTGGCTCGCGGTAGACGAAGGTGCTTATGTTATTGGAAGAGGTGCTGATGAACCAGGGTTTTCTTTCGATAATGAATTCGGTCAGCACAAAGTGTATCTACAGTCCTATGAAGTGCAATCTCGGTTAGTGACCAATGGTGAATACCTCAGATTCATTGAAGATGGTGGATATCAGCAATTTAAGTATTGGCTAATGGAAGGCTGGGAATGGCTAAAAAATGAGGAATTTAAAAACCCAGCCTATTGGTTTCATCTTGATGGTACGTGGGTGTGGTTCGATCTAAAAGGTGGATTACATCCTATCGATATGGACGCCCCGGTCACCCATGTTAGTTTTTATGAGGCAGATGCCTATGCAAGATGGAGAGGGCTAAGGTTACCCACTGAGTTTGAATGGGAAATCGCTGCTAAAAAATATTCTCCGGAAGTGCCCGCTGCAGCCAATTTTGTTGAGAAAGAACATTATCATCCTGTTAAAGCAGCAAGAGAGAATTATCAGTTTTTTGGTGATGTTTGGGAGTGGACTAACAGTAGCTATCTGCCATACCCGTATTTTGAGACGAAAGAGGGCGCAGTAGGCGAGTACAATGGCAAATTTATGATTAATCAGATGGTATTGAGAGGAGGCTCATGTGCAACTCCTGCAAACCATATCAGACATACGTATAGAAATTTTTTTCATCCACAATTAAAATGGTTTTTTAACGGGATCAGACTGGCCAGATTTATCTGATTTCTTACTCTGTAAATATGAATGACATTAATACCGACCAGGTAACAGATTTAAAAACAGAAGAATTCGGGAAAGATGTGCTTGATGGGTTGCTAGCCAGTCCCAAAAGATTGTCTTCAAAATATTTTTACGATAAACAGGGAGATAAGCTGTTTCAGCAAATAATGAAGCTCGATGAGTATTATCTTACCAGATCGGAATATGAAATTTTAGATACTCATAAGGATAAAGTTCTGGAAATTCTTTCTAATGATCAGAGGTTCGATTTATTCGAATTAGGAGCGGGAGATGGTTACAAGACCAAATTGTTGCTTAATCATTTCGTAGAACAAAAGGCGAATTTTACTTATTACCCGATCGATATTTCCGGTAATGTGCTTGATGAGTTGAAAGAAACGCTCTCAGATGAAATTCCGTCGCTGACTGTGGAGCCATTGGAAGGTGATTATTTCAAGATGCTTCGCAATAATTCCATTGACAATACTAGGAAAAAGCTGATTTTATTTCTTGGGTCCAACATTGGGAATTTTTCGCAGAAAGATGCCTTGGGTTTTCTTACACTTCTTAGGCAAAGCCTTACTGCAGGTGATTATTTTCTTCTGGGTGTCGATCTCAAAAAACATCCGGAGGTGATCTTAAACGCCTACAATGATGCAAGGGGTGTGACTAAAGAATTCAATCTGAACCTCTTGGAAAGGATCAACAATACTTTTGGTGCCAATTTCTCCAAAGACAAGTTCCTACACGCGCCCAGTTATGACCCGGCCACCGGCGAATGCAGAAGTTACCTGCTCAGTTTAGAGAATCAAACTGTAGAATTACCAGAGCTTGAGCATTCTATTCAGTTTCGAAAGTGGGAGCCCATACACATGGAAATATCCAAAAAGTACGATGTGAAAGAGCTTGAATCCCTTGCTGGTCAATCCGGATTTAGAGTTCTTAAACATTTTACAGATGCCAAAGGGTATTTTGTTGACTCATTATGGCAGGCAATTTAAATATTTGATTATTTTTGCCCTCCTTTGCTGAAGCTTCGGCGGGCAATGCCCTAAGAACTTGACTGGAAAGGACTTAATTAGCAAAGAACTTAGATTTTGCTGTAAATAAAAGCACCATTTGCCCAGGTGCTGAAATTGGACGCTTGCGCCAAAGCTTCAGCGTCGGAGCATAGGCAGGCAGGTTGAGGAGTTCAGCAAACAAGAAGATGTTTGTTGATCGGAATGGAATAGTTTTGAGCTAAATAGCAAATACTTTAGATATTGCTATAAATATAAGCACTATATGCCCAGGTGCTGAAATTGGTAGACAGGCACGGTTGAGGGCCGTGTGTCCTACGGACGTGAGGGTTCGACTCCCTCCCTGGGCACATTTTTTTCAACATGAAAAGCCCGATTTTGATCTTTATTGATTGAAGTCGGGCTTTTGTCTTGAGTAGTGACCCAATTAGCATACATCCCCACCTACTGACACTGTTGTTAGTCGGTAAAGTACTTTATTAAATTTTCTATAAATGAGGTGATAGTATCAAGCTTAGCCAAAACTCCAAGTATTGCCACAATACCTCCAATGATTGTCCATTTGTCAACTGACTTAGGGATTTTTGGTGCTAGCTTTACTTTGCTTTTATTTTTTCTGAACCTTGGAGTTAATAGTGTGTTACTTATTCTAAGTAGCTTGTAATCTTTAATAGTAGAATGACCAGATTGAGAAAAGCTGATATTTTGATTGAAAATTGTAAACATGCTTTTATTTATATAGTCTACAAGCAACTTTCTTTGTTTTCTAATATCATTCTCACCTTGAAGAAGCTCTTCCTTTTCTTTGATTGATTGAAAAATTAGATGAAAAGCTACTAAAGTACTTAAAGATGGGTTTTCATGTTTTTGCAATAACTCTTTTAAATGATGTTGAATAAAATGATCAGAATCAGAACGGTCAAGATCACAAACAACAATAGATCCAACTAGATGATGCTTTAGTAAATTAGTGTTAGAGCCGAATGTGAAAATTTGATTTCTTTTGAACCTATTTCTAATAAACTTACTAAACTCACATACTAACTTAGAAGGTGCGCAAATGATAACTGGACATCCAGACTCTGGCAACTTGTTTACTTTTATGCCATTACCAGTTACTTCGAATTCGTAACCTTCTAAGTTAGTATGTGAGTTTAGTAAGTTTATTAGAAATAGGTTCAAAAGAAATCAAATTTTC
>JBCBHL010000033.1:0-31977 GCA_038525605.1 Bacteroidota bacterium | reverse complement strand
CGCGCATCTCAATCTATAAATTTGAAATTATGAAAAATCGACCTCTTTTACTTTTGTTTGCTCTTTTATTATCAGTATTCAACGGCTGTGCACAACAAAATTCATTTCCTACAACACTTAACAACTCTAAGTCAGAAAGTCATATCAGAATTTTAGGAACTAAGACTTTTTTTATTGTTCCCTCAGAATACAAATATGTAAAGGAACTGGCGAGGTATCAGAAAAGTAACAGTCTTTATTTCCAGGTGATCTCCACGGATGTTGGTCAAGGAAATGGGTTTGATGCGGACAAAGTAAAACAATCCATTTCTGAGAAAGGAGCCAAAGTAGGCATCCTTCAAGACATCACAGTTAATGGTTATAGTGGAATATATGGGGAAGGTCCTTCTAAATATGCTGGTGAAACCAAGATGATGATGTTTTTTGGTGGTGAAGACTTTATTGTGATGATTGCCGGGGTCTTTAAAAACAATGATGTCGAAGGTAAAAAAGAACTTCAGGAAATATTAAAATCTATTCATTTTGATGAACAGATGGACATCGACCCCATGGAACTGGCAGATTTTGAAGTTGATTTATCATTGACAGAATTTCAATATACCATGACTGCATCAAATATGTTTGTTTTTACGAAAAGCGGTAAAAAAAGCAACGTATCTAAAGACTCAAAAGAATCCACTTTCAGTATTGCTATGATGCCTAAAATGAGTTTTTTTGACGCTGAAAAATTCATCAATGATCTGCCCTGGCGGTACGGGGCATTGGAAGGTATATTTTTCAAGAATGAAAAATCACAAACTATTAAAATAGGAAATTATGAGGCGCTATACATCGAATCAGAGTTCGACTCGTCCGGTGAAAAGGGAACAATCTACCTGGTAGTATTGTTGGGCCAAAAGAAATCTATTTTCTTTTCCGCAGTAGTGCTAAATGAATCTGAAGAACTTATCAATAAGTATAAGGAAACAGTAGCATCTATTATCATACAGGAGTAAACGAGCGTTGTTTTTACAACAAGATTCTATTTCAAAATAAAGCGCTCCAGCCTCCGGCTGGCGCGCTTTATTTTGAATAATTTCCCAAAACTATAAAGTAAAGGCTTTTCTCTTCGCTATCAGGTGATAGATATTTACAACAAATATCAATCCTGCACCAACTATTGCACTAGTAGCTACAGTGGTAAATGATTCCTGATGTCTTGCATAGATAGCGAATAAGGCCCAAACACCTACCATTCCAAAAGCATGTGTATTGCGTTTCCAGATGACAAATAAATTCACCAGGACAGCTATGAAAATCATGATGATCGTCCATTGTACTTCAGAAAGAAAACCTCCCTCCCAGCCTATCTTGCTAAGCCATGCAGAAAAGTTTGCAATAGTTGCCACCGATATCCAGCCAGCATAGACTGCAATGGGCCAGGTAATAAAAACCCGGTCTTTCCAGGACATTCCTGAAACCTTCAAATCAGTTCTGAGCATGATATTTAACAAACTTGTTAATATCGTCAGCATTACCAATACCGAAGCACCTGTCCACTCATTTAGCCAGACAAATAGCCAGGATACATTACCAATATTGGCCAGCATAAACCAAAAAGAAGTTTTCTCAACGGATGTTCTGCGATAAGAATCCGCAGCGCTTTTTCCAAAAACACTTATCAGCTGATAGATGCTGTAAATGATCATCATGAGGAAAATGATGCCCCAAATGGAAAACGCAAATCCTGCGGGTGTGAATAAATTATTGTATTCATCGCTAAGTTCACCAACGGTCTTTCCATTCACTCCTCTGCTTTGCGAGTAGTAGTTGAGCACAATTACCATGATTACAGACAGAGCGTTTCCGATAGCAAGTAATTTGTTTTTCATATTAATGAGACCAATTTCATGACCTTTTGTTTGAGAAGATTTTTAGAGATCGGTCTAACCTTTTCTCTACTTATTTGAAAGTTGGTCAACGAATCAGCTGCAAAACTTAAAATAGCTGGTATCGACTGCTCAATCTATGCAAGCGTCACAATCTATCATTCACTTGATATAAGAAAGCGGCAGTTTTAATACATTTCACCAACTGTCAATTGCGAGAAAACTGCCGCTCTGCATCGGTATTTACATCTATTAATCTATCAAAACCAAACTATTGAGATGTAAAACAACACTTAAAAGCCTAATTAGGATTAGTTTAAATGACCTAAATCAACGCTACCTCTCCTGCTTCATCAACTTTTGTGGAGACTGCTGCTATCTCCATACTTTTTCGTTTCCCCACGAGTCTGCCAACGAACCAGATAAAAGGCTCTACCTGACCATGTAAGACACAGGTATCATTGCAAATACATTGTAATAGTTTTTGCATATCGGCCTCCCATAAAGCTTTGAGCGCAGTATCATCGGAAAGTGTCATCGAACATACAGGTAACTGACAATCTTCCAGCTTTGTGAGTACAACCTGACCTCCTTTCACCCGGATATTGAGTTTTCGCGAATCATTAGCCAGACCCAGCGTAATAGCCAGATCGGGTGATTTTGTTGTTTTCGCGGATAATTCTTCCTCTAAGTATGAGGTAAAACCAACCGCCCAGTCATTCAACTCCTTCAGTAAAACTGTACTTTGCTTTTGCTTATGAGTCTTTTCAGCGTTCGCAAGCATGCCATCTACTTCCTTCTCAGCATCTATCAATCCCTGCAAGGTTTTATCAACATCTTCAATTGTATGAGCAGCAGAGCAAATCAATCGTAACCTACCTCTTCCGCTTTCCACGATCGGATAGGTAACTGCAGAAGTCTGAATGCCTCGTTGATATAAATTCTGAACAATAGCATAAAGCTTGTCTTTATCACTAAAATGTGGCGTGACTATCGGGCCGTCACCGGTTCCCAGGTCGTAACCTGCTTCCTCAAATCGCTGACGCATATATCGCGTTGTATCCCAAAGTCGCTGGCGCAATGCATCATCTGCACGCAACCTTCTCAAAGCAGTTAGCGCAGCTGCCATATCAGCCGGACTCACTGAGGCCTGAAATATGTAGGCTCTCGACGATGCTTTCAGCAAATCCACGTGTTCCTGACTGGCAGAAACAACACCTCCAAGACTACCCAGCGCTTTGCTTAATGTCGTCATAATAAAGTCGACTTCCTCCGTTACACCCTGTTCTGCGCAGATTCCGGCTCCTCCCTCTCCGTAAAAACCAAAGGAATGTGCTTCATCCACCAGAACAAGTGCTTCATACTTTTTGGCAGTACGGACGATTTCTGCAACGGGAGCAGCTCCTTCACCCATGCTGTAAACGCCTTCCAATACTACCAAAATCGTTTTGTAAGGAGATACTTCCGATTTCAGAACTGCTTCCAAATCTTCTTTATTATTATGCTGAAATGTTCTGATAGTAGCACCACATAATCTGGCTCCATCCACAATCGAAGCATGGCAAAGCTGATCGATGACCACTACGTCATCTTTTCCAAGTAGTCCTGCCACAGCACCAACATTTGCCGTGTATCCCGTAGGAAACAAACAGGCTGCAGGTTTACCCGTCAGGTCAGCAAATTCTTTTTCGAATTCAAGGTGATTGTCAGTCATTCCGGAAGCAGCAGCGGAAGTTCCCATTCCTGTACCAAAACTGGCAAGTGCAGCAGATGCTTCCTGCATTACTTCAGGATCTCTGTTAAGTCCTAAGTAAAGATTAGTAGTCCAGATAATGGCTTCCTTTTCCTCGTCGTTATAAGCATCGCCTACGATTCCTTTTGTTGCACTACCTGTTTTAAGTACTTTACTGTAAGGATTTCGACGATCATCATTCACCATTTTCAGAACTTCCTGAACCAGCATACTTTTGTCGTTAGCATTCCAGGCATTGGCTTTAGCAGCCTGAAAAGTGGGATGGCTGGACTGGATGTGCACCTGAAAATTTGAAAGTGTATCTATCGATACTGCCTGCGACTCATTATCTGAATCTGCAAGTGTCTCCATGTGAGTGATCCGATGTGCAAGTGAAAGTGGCGTTGGGTTGTCGAAAATGTACTTTGCCGGTATCTTTTTACTGAATGCAGCACTCAGTCTGCTACTAAACTCGAGTGTAGACAAAGAGTCCAATCCCACACTATCGAATGGCTGATCTACCTGCAAAAGGTCTGTTCCCGCTAAATTAAGTAAGGCGGCAGCCTCCTCTCTGATCACCTTAATAGCGGCATCCTGCGAAATTTGAGCAGTTCCCGGATTCGCTGCATGCACGCTTTCAACTAAAGACGATTCTGTCTGAGTGAGGTTTTCATTTGATTGATACAACTCCTTTAGCTTCTTTCTATCCAGCTTATCATTTGGTAGAAAAGGAAGTGCATCGATAAAGCGGAATACCTGAGGAATCATGTATTTTGGTAACAGATCACCCAGATAAGCTTTGATGGCTGCTTCTGTAACTGCGTCATCTCCTTTCACAACGTATGCGATCAGCATTTTCTGCCCGGCACCACCTTCTATCGTAGTAGCTGCTGCTGCATCTATACCTTCCATCAACTCTAAAGTTGATTCAATTTCTCCTAATTCGATGCGAAACCCTCTGATCTTCACCTGCTGATCGACTCTGCCTAAAAACTCTATTTCTCCTGATGGGAGCCTGCGACATAAATCTCCGGTTCTATACAATCGGTTATCCCGAATTATGTCATTGGGAACAACCTCAATAAATCTTTCTTTCGTCAACGCCTCATCGTGTAAGTATCCAACTGCAAGCTTTGCTCCTGCCAGGTACAACTCTCCTTCCTCACCATCTGCAACGGGATTCATCTCTTCATCTAAAATATACGATACTGATTGTGATACTGAGTTTCCTATGGTGACAACTTGCGTTCCGGGCTTGACATCAGCGATAGTCGAGAATACAGTATCTTCGGTGGGACCGTAAGCATTTAATACTCTTAGATTAGGGTTTTGGGCACGCACCTGCTCAACCAATGAACGCTTCAGCGCTTCTCCTCCAAAAACCAGACATTTGATTCCCGACGGTAAATTGTTAGTGGCTAATAGCGCCTGCATAGAGGATGCTACCATGACACAGGTTTTTAATTCAGCCAATGCCGGTAAATCCATCAACTCTAAAGCATTCTGCGCAAGAATAATCGTACCTCCGAGAGATAATACTCCCATCGTTTCCATTACCGATGTGTCAAAACATACAGATGCTCCGGCAAAGAAACCGCTCAGTTCTTCACCGCTGAAAAGCCCACTCATGGTTTCACTTAATACGGGCAGGCTTTTATGTGCTACCGCAACGCCTTTTGGCCTTCCTGTAGATCCTGAAGTGTAAATCACATAAGCCAGATCCCTCGGCTCTGAATGGATTTTGTAGTCAGGAGCAGCGCTTAGTTCATTGACGAATAGTAATTTTTCAACACCTTCGCACAGCTTTGCAGTTTTGTCATTATCAGTGATCGCTGCTGCAGCTCCGGAATGTGTAAGCATATATTTAATTCTGTCTGCCGGATAGCCGGGATCAAGTGGCACATAGGCACAACCAGCCTGCATTACTCCTATGAGCGTAGCAATCAATTCCCATGACCTCTTCATACAAACACCCACCAATGCACCTTTTTTGATGTCCATTTCGGACAATGAGCCTGATACTTTAGCTGCTTGATTAAATAAGGTTTGATAATTGATTCTCTTTTCGCCATCAATGATCGCAACCTTTAAAGGATGAGCGAACGCCTGCTCCACCATTAGACCGGAAATGGTAGCCTTTAAAGCTTTGTTTCCTGATTGCGCCGTAATCATATCTACGTAATCAATAAATTCCGAAGAAGACATTTGCAACAGGTCATCCGGATAATCTACTCCGGCAGCTGTTAGTGCCTCTTTTCTGTAATTAACATCCTGTGACTTTTCGTGCGACTCGGCGAAGCGTGAAAATAGGTTAGCATCATTGCGCAACTCGTTTAAATACTCAGTTAAGCTGTTCATTTAATCTCTGTTTTGTTTTCTTGTAAGTTTAATTTTTTACTGCGTGGGGATTAGCGTAGTTAGCATGTAAATTTTTCCAATTGAGTATTGACCGTTTCAGTTATTAAGCGCTGAAATTATTATTTTTTGTGATAAGATCAAAGCTGAATTTCTGTTATAGAAAAATTCTTTTCCGCCGTAAAAATTTATTTGTTTTCCAACATTAAATACAACAATATTCCGACTATAAAACGTTGAAATTCCGACATTTAAGTGAGAAATAAATCAAATAATAATATTGTAAATAAGTCTGGTAATATTTAAATGATCCTGAGATAATTTAGGTCATTTCACCTTTTGAAGAGTAGCTATATTGAAAATAAGCAATCATGAAATACTTTTAAAAAATTAGGGTCAATTCACATCTGATTTTGGCATTGATTTGTTACTTATTGGAACTACCAATTCCTTTTGCGCGGTAATGAATCCAGGTAGTCACTTCTCAATTTTGCATATAACGGATCATGAGTACAGCTGATGGTTTATTAAGCCAGTAAGGATGTTTGATTGCACGAACAAGCAATTCCATTTCAAAACAAGTCCAGCTGGTTTCCCCCTTTGTTTTTAGACTTTTTGTGATTGACCTGCCTCGCCCCCAGTTGACTGGCTTGTCTTTTTTGATCTGCAAGTACCTTATCGAAATCGTCATTTGGGGTAAAGCTCTTTTCGAGCCGTTCTGCAATTTTTGATAATGACTTAATGGCCTTCGCTTTATCCGAGTTACCAATGCGTGATTTTTCAACCGCATTTTTGAGTACCGTGACAGACTCGTCGTAGATTTTCGTTGGAACTGCAAAAGGATGTCCGTTTTTGCTTCCGTGAGCGAACGCAAACCGCGCCGGGTCAGTAAATCTGGAGGGCGTTCCATGAATTACTTCGCTGACCAACGTAAGCGACTGAATAGTTCTGGGGCCGACTCCCTGCAACATGAGTAAATCTTCAAACGAATTCGTTTCCAATTCACCTGCCAGATACAAAACGCTCCCAAGCCTTCTTAAATCGACATCAGAAGATTTTACCTTTTGGTATGAAGGTAACTTCATATGAGGAATTTCTGCCAGAATCTTCACGGGGTTTTCCTGCGAAATTTGAATAATCGCATCCTGAGTTGATTTGGCATTACTATCTACCAGATTTAATATCTCTCCCTGATATTCACCGCATACCGCTGCGTGCGGATCCTCGATGAAAGACTTGACATTTTTGGAGTGCCAGTGATATCGTCTGGCCTTGTTATTATGAGGATTCATCCCCTGTTGAACAACCGTCCATTCTCCTTTAGCGTCAAGAATGAAACTATGCAGATAAAGATTAAAACCGTCTTGTAATGCCGTATTATCCACTTTGGCACTCAACTTACTGGCATAAGCCAATTCATTGCCATTAAGACCTGTCTGATCCCCGACCATCAGCAATTCATTGGGTGTCATGGTTGATTCCTTCCCTTTTCCACCACAGATGTAAATTCCTAATTGCCTGGAATGGGGATTAACAGCCTCCTTCAATGCACGCATAATTGCGGTGGTAACTCCCGATGAGTTCCAGTCCATGCCAATCACCGCTCCAAAACTCTGAAACCAATAGGGATCGGACATTTTGCTAAGAAAATGCGCTGTTCCGTACTCCTGAATAATAGATTCAACAATTGGTAAACTCAGTTGCTTCATTCTTGAGAATAACCAGGGTGGAATTCGACCTCCCTGTAATGCCAGATCTGCAGTTCCACTTCTTTTCATTTCATCTTTTTTTCAGATACTTATTCCATTCCAGGAGATAACGAGTCGCCAAAGACCTGTAGGGCTTCCACCTTTCCGCAATAGCAGTCATCTCACTCATCAAATTTTTATCGTCGGCCAGACCATAGCAGGTTTTCATGGCCTTTTTCAATTGAAAATCACTAGGTGAGAAAATATCCGGTCTGCCAAGCGTATATAGCAAAATCATGTCAATAGTCCAGCGCCCAATTCCTTTAATGGGTTCCAGGTGGTTGATCACTTCTTCGTTGCTACAATTTTGCCAATCGATAGCTTCCAGGCTATGGTTTTCCCAATACAGTGCCAGATGCTGTAGTGCCTTCAGCTTATTAGCTGCAATCTTTTGCAGGGCAAATTCATGAGGGTCTAAAGACTGGATAATTGCAGGCGTTGGCAATTGATCACCAGTTAATACCATGAATTTCTTCAGATAAACTCCTCTTGCTCTGTAATGAATCTGTTGTTCAAGGACGCAGGAGACCAAATCGAAGAAAACATCCTCTGAACTATCCGATGCGGGTAATTGGATGGTGTCGATGATCTCTTCCATCACCGCATCACTGTTTCTCAGGTACTGTGTAACTTCGTCCATGATATGAATAAATAAGTCGCTGTGCAACCAAATTGTTTGATCAAAACCTGCTTCAATTGCATTTTAGCCTTTCATTGCATAATCATAACCGATTCGAAGCAACTCGAAAAATGCCTGGTCTATCTCATATTCGCTGGCAATACGAATGTGATGCGCAAATTTATTCCTGTAATGAGTAGTTCTCATAATGAGTTCAGAATCTAATCTGTCTTCATGATAGAACTTCACATCCAATACTTTCTTCATAGGTTTGATAATAAGCCAGGCTTTCTTATTAGTAAAAACAACCGAATGAATGGAAGCTCCCATGTGCGAAGGCTCCCAATCTAATACTCTCGTTGCTATTTTATCAAAAGCAAGCACCAGCTCATCAGGCTTATCAATAAACAACTCACCGATGTCTTTGGTGGTGCACATATGTGACTGGTTTGTTGACTTAAATTTCCTGTTGCATTTTGGGCATGTCCACATATTGGAAAGTTACATCATCCCTTCCATTTCTGGTAATTCAATTATTGATCTTTGAAAGTACTTACAAAAGTATCAGACACTGTTTTTTCTAATACGATAAACAACTACCACAGTGGTCTGCAGTGTCATACCTCTCCAGCCGTGACAGCAGCGGTTACCCGGTTTTCTTTGGCATTATGAAAAAGTGATCAGGTACACGAAACAGAAAAGCGCGTAAAAGCGGATGGCGCGAACATAAGCTGACAGAAAGCAGCCTTCCTATTTGCTCCAAAATCAAACTATTTCAATATTACCAACAGAAATTTGATATTTTTTAAATATGATGAAAAAGTCTGGTTATCATCCCTTCTTTTTGAAATTTTAATACAATAGTTTCGCAGTATCAGTTTTGTAACTGGCGACTGTAAGTCCTGAACACATGTTATTGTATTGGTATGATTGAGATAAAAATTATTAAAAACAGATCGGATATTGGAGCTGGAACCAGAGGTTCTGATATGGGAATAGATGCGATAGAAATTGCTGCTATCAATGAAGGTAACAATTACTTCACCAGGTTTCCTTACCTGGATGTGGATTCTCATAATGAAACTGTTTACAATAAAGTAAAAAGTACTTTTGCCAAACGAATTACACATGTGAGAGAACAGTGCGAGAGAGTTGCCACTGCCGTAAAAGGCACCTTGAATGAGGGCTTCACTCCTTTTGTTTTATCGGGTGACCACTCCTCGGCATTGGGAACAATTAGCGGAATTAAATCCATGTATCCCGACAAAAGGCTAGGTGTAGTGTGGATTGATGCACATGGAGATTTGCATTCTCCTTACACCTCTCCCTCCGGAAATGTTCATGGTATGCCACTTGCTGCTGCCCTCAATGAAGACAATACACCATTCGAAATAAACGAGGTAAAGGATAAAACTGAAGAAGAATGGGAAAACCTGAAAAATATCGGTGTAAAAGGTCCTAAGATTCTTGCTGATGATCTGGTCTTTTTTGGTGTTCGGGATACTGAAGAGCCGGAGGACAAACTGATAGAAAAGTTAAAAATCAGGAATTATATGGTTCATGAAGTCCGTTACAGAGGATTGGAAACCTGCCTAAATGAAGCCATTGGCAGACTTGCTGATTGTGAGATTTTATATATTTCATTTGACGTGGACAGCCTGGATTGTGATCTGATATCTAAAGGTACAGGCACACCCGTATCCAAAGGGTTTGATCCTGAAGAGGTAAAAGCCATCATCAAAGGTTTATTTGATACTGGTAAGGTAGTTTGCCTGGAGGTCACCGAGGTAAATCCTCTATTGGACAATAAAGGAAATGTAATGGCTGAAACTGCTTTTGATGTATTGGACGAAATTACCACTCATGCCTTGACTTAGCATTTGCTTTACCAATCGTATTTTTTATTTTTCGAACTGCTTGGAAGGTTCCTCCATGAATTGTCTTATGGAATAGCTTCTGAATTAAAGCTATGACTGAATTAATGTGATTTCACATTACCACTTGATTGGTTTTAAAGAACTTGTGTAGCGCTGATTCAGACACTATCGACTGCCCATTTCTTTTAGCAGTCGAAAACGCTGTTTCGTCAACTATCGAAACAATCTCGGAAATTAGCCTGAGTCACTCTGCCTAATTGCCTTATTTTTACAATTGTTGGTCATCAAAATGCTGGATTTTCATTTCGAATGGTTCGATTAACTATCGGACCGACACCTGCTTTTGAAAACTAACTCTATTTTGATCAGCTCATTGGATAACAAAGGTTACTCAGGTAACGATATTTTCAACGTAAAATGTGAAAGCAATTAAATTCATTAAATACCATATTCTAATTCTATTGGTTCTGCTTCCGGTCATTGGTTATAACCAGGTGCCTGTATCAATTCAGCTGACAGAAAAAAACGGCGCACCTGACACTGAAATTTATGACATCCTGGAAGACAGAAACGGATATATCTGGCTGGCTGCAGACAAAGGGTTATTTAGATATGACGGTAGAGCTTACAAAAGTTTCACAAACGATGAAAAAAGGGGTAAGTCTGTTTTTCACCTGCACGAAGATGCAGAAGGAAAAATCTGGTGCACTAACCTTTCAGGACAATACTTTTATGTTCAAAATGACAGTTTGATCACATTCATTGATTTGCTCAGTCAGCTTAAAGGCGATCTGGGACTATATCAAATCATTGAGGGTAATCTATATGTCTACAACTTCAACAAAACGCTTTCCATCTCATTGACATCAAAAGAAATTAACTTCGTTTCTGATATGGGCAGAGTAGCATGGTGTGGCCCTGATCCTGATTTGTTGTTTTTAAGTTCTGAGGAGCGAATTTATCAATTTCAAAAGAATGGAATTACCAAAATTGTCGATTACTCTCTAATCTCGAAAACTGAAGATGCCAATAACAGACTTGAATCGATACCTCAGCTGATTTTCACTAAACAAGACACTATCCTCTTTCACGAAAAAGAAATAGGGCTTGCAGTGTATGAAATTCAAAATATGCAAGCGATAAAGTCATCATTGTTTCAGGAGATCAGAGACCGAAAACTGGTGAAAATTGTTCCTATCAACTCTGATTACTGGATCTGTACGGACAAAGGAGTGCATGTCTATGACAAGGACTTTGAATGGAAAGCTTCGTACTTTGATGACATTTTTATTACTGATGTGATCATCGATTAGGATGGTAACTATTGGGCAAGCACACTAAGGAACGGCCTATGTTTAATGCCCAATATCCACATGTTTAGATATCCCCCCACTTTTGGCGATATGAACTTCAGTTGTTTTACAAAAGTAGAAAAGAATAAGATCGCTTTTGGTACTTTGGATGGACAGGCTGGCATTTTTGACCATCAAACCAATGAAATTAAGTTTTTCAAACTCATTTCAAATTCGAAAGTAAGCTCTATTGCCTACAATGCTGAAAGGAAAGCACTCTATATCAGCCAGGAGAAATCTTCGCTGATTATCGACCTGGCATTCGGTGACGTTATCAGATCGAGATCATTTAACACAGCTAAAGAGTTGATCCCCGTTGATTCTGAAGGTCTTTATTTCATATCTTACTATGGACTGGTATTTATAAAAGATGCCTTTTCTGACGTCAAATTAGATGATAGGGTTTACATCGACCTTAATCGGGCATACGCCAGTTACAGATCGCCACATTCAGGTGATCTCTTTGTTACCTATGTCGATGAACTAATTAGGTATGATTCTATGCTGGTACCTCATCCAATCAGGATTGGTGAGCGCTCTGTGTTTGCCATTTCTATTACCGAAACCACTGATCAGACAGTTTGGGTTGCCACTCTTAAAAATGGAATTTATGGTATCAGAAATGGAGAAATCGTCAGCAATATACAGGTGGATGACGGACTGGCTTCTCAAAACATAACAAAAATCAAAAGTGACGGGTTGCATCTTTGGATAATCAGCGACGTAGCTGTGCAACAATACGATACCAAAAGCCTGGAAATAAAAACATTGAGTAACCAGGATGGAATTCCATCATACAGAGTTTCAGGTATTGAAGTCATTGATAACCTAGTATTTTTTGGCACTGACGAAGGAGTTTTCAGTGTAGACAAAAATCTGGTATTTAAGGATAGAAACCCGCCTGACCTGACAATTTCCGCTGTGTCGATCATGGAGAGAGATACTGTGGTAGCTCCTTTTTATAAAGTTGCTTATGACCAAAACAGGTTTAAGTTTGAGTTCAACTCAACTACATTTCAGAGTCTTGAAAATATTAGCTTTAACTACCGGATGCTGGGTGATAATGAAGATTGGCTGTCACTACAACCAGGATCCTATACAATCAATTTTGGGTCTCTTGCCAGTGGTAAGTATACTCTCGAGGTAAGAGCAGTAAACAATGCAAACAAAAAGGTCTCTAAGACTAAATCGATTGAAATTGTGGTTTTAAAACCATTTTGGAGACAATGGTGGTTTATTGCAACAGTGTGTTTGTTGATTGTGGGATTGACAATGCTTCTTTTCAAAAGACAGCAACATATCGCGATCGAAAAAAAGGAATTAGCGCTGCGTGAAGCGCTCGCTGCTAACAAAATCAATTCACTGAAACTGGAAAATCTTCGGTCACAGATGAACCCTCATTTTATTTTCAATGCACTCAATTCCATCCAGGAATATATCATCCTAAATAAAAAGGAAGAGGCGACCGACTATCTCGGTAAATTCAGCGATTTGATTCGGGGATACCTGACTAATAGTGTAGAAGAGATGATCCCAGTAAGAGATGAACTCGAAGGTCTGCAGATTTATCTGGAACTGGAAAAAATGCGGTTTGAAGAGGACCTCAGTTATAGGATATCATTCAGTGATCTGTTGATTAAAGAGAACTATGAAATCCCGACTATGCTGATACAGCCTTACGTAGAAAATGCCATCAAACATGGCTTACTTCATAAGAAAGGTCCAAAAATACTGTCGGTCAAAGCGACCCTGGAAGATTCTGAAGAGGAGCTTTTAATGAAGGTAATCATAGAAGATAATGGAATAGGAAGAGAAAAAGCTGCGAGTCTCTCGTTGAAACACAGGCCCAATCATAAATCCTTCGGTTCGCAGGCAACTGCTGACAGGCTTGATTTGTTAAATAAAAACAAAAACAAACAGGTTGGTATTACATATAAAGACTTACACGATGACGATAGGAAACCACGTGGTACAAGGGTAGTACTGCTTGTTCCAATTGCGTAAAAAATTGATGGCTATGAAAGTAATAATTATTGATGATGAATCTAAGGCTAGGAATTTACTCCGAACCATTCTGGAAGAAAACTGTCCATCGATTGACGCCTGTTTTGAAGCCAAAGACCTAATTACTGGTGTTGAAATCATTAAGTCCGAACATCCTGAAATAGTTTTTTTGGATATTGAGATGCCCGAATACTCCGGATTGGACATTCTGGAATTCTTCTCTCCTTCTGAAATAAACTTTGAAATCATTTTCACTACTGCTTACAATAAATATGCCTTACAGGCTTTTAAATTGTCAGCTGTTGATTATTTGCTGAAGCCAATGCGCCCCAGGCAGGTAATTGAGGCTTTTAATAAAGCATCGGGATTGCAAAGAAAATCACTCATTAGCAGCAAGCTGGAAGAACTGAAGAAAAGTCTGGAGCATGGCTCATTCTCCAAAATTGCATTGCCGGTAAATGATGGTATCAAATTTGTCAATTTCAATGAGATTATACTGCTTGAGGCTGATGGCATGTATACTAAAGTCACTACAACCTCCGAGTCAGCGATTCTCATCAGCAAACCATTGAAACACTTCATTGAAATATTGGGGGATTTACCTTTTTTCTACAAACCTCACCGATCCTTTCTAATCAATCTGAAGTTTTTAAAGAAATATGTAAAAAGTGACGGGGGTTATCTGATCATGGACAACGATCAGGTGGTATCAATAACAAGAGACAACAGAGAAGAATTCGTAAAGCTAATTCAAAGTCTATAGACCTGTTAATCAGTTATTTATCAACTATCAATAGTATTTCGTTCCACCTTTCCTCCCTTTCAAATCCCATGAAAGTGTCTTGCCTCCTTTGATTTCCAGTGCTTTTTGCACAGTAATTTTTCGTGACTTAACGATTTAGCAATTGAAACCGTCGATTCAGCAGTTGACCCAATAATCATACAAGTATACACCTCTTATTTGCTGTGTAATTAGAAAAGTATTTCACAACAAATGAAGACAAATAATCAATTGGCCCGCTGGCAAAGCCATGAAACTCCTTATGGCATCACTGCTCATGAAGTTGAAAAACAGATTGTCAGTTCCGATTGGACAAAATATCATGTGAGTAATCAAATCTTTCCATTCAACTCAAAAGACAATGGAAAATTCACAACAACAATCGATTCTCACATAAATAAATCAGTTCCCCGAAGTATAGTTTCTGACATGTTCCAAGATGTGAAACATATGGAAGGGGCTGTTTTTATCAATCCAACAATTCTGCTAAAGCAAAGACTTTACACAAACATTCTGCCAGGAAAGTTGCCAACAACCTAACGGTGGAATCAAGATATTATCATTCACTCATAACAATTAGGAACAATGAAAATCAGACTAATTTTACTTTTTTTAATACTAGCAAATTGGAGCAATGCTCAGGTTACTATGTACAGCAACTTACCGGCGGGATCCTCTGTAAACTCACTTGAGGTTAGAGACGGAAAACTTTACGCACGTGTGAAGAGCCTGATAAATGGTACCAGAGGAGATGACATCAGAGTATGGAACGATCCTGCTAACAACAATAGCAGTGTCATTGAAATATCAGCATCCGGGGGCATATCAGACAAAGGGTTTGCCATAGCCGGAGATACAATCTTATATGCCAACGAAGTAACCAGATTACTCTCTCTATGGGACGGTGGTAGCCTATTTTTTTTAGGGAGTACAGTAATTTCAAATCAGGTTTACGTGGAAGCAATCCAAAGATTTGATCCGGCGTTCAGTTTTGATTTATACAATGTTTATCTGACCGGATCATTACCTAATACAACCGGTCCTAATGTCGGGCTTTATTCATATAATGAAGGTTCGCTTACCTGGGATTTCATCACTACGGTAAATAACAGTCAAATTTCAGGAATGACCTCAGATGGTGACATTTTATACTTTATTGCTCCCGGCAAAATACTAACGTACGATACCTCAGACCCCAATCCTACGCTTAACACTCTCAACAACAATGTAGTTGCTCCTAACGGAATTGAAATTGTTGGAGACTTTATCTATTACATAGATAATATCTGTTCATGCATCAGAAGAGTTTCTAAGACCATCGTCAACGATACACCTGTAGATATAGCATCCGGATTAAATGCACCAACAGATTTGAAATATCTCAACGGCACTTTCTACATATCGGATATGGGGCCGTTTATATTCCAATATACACCTCCTCCAGCAGTTGCAATTCCGGATGCTAATTTAAAAGCTGCTTTGGTGGCAAATACCAGTATTGATACCAATAGTGACGCTGAGATTCAGGTCTCTGAAGCCTCTGCTTTTACTGGCTCGCTGAACCTTGACAACCTGAGTATTTCAGATCTCACAGGAATAGAGGCATTCACTGCGGCGACCAGCTTAGATATTAGCGGAAATCCAGTCACGGAAGTAGATTTCTCTTTTTCCAATAGCTTCACATCGATTACCGGCGACCAAATCAGTGCCAGCAGTATAAACCTGACAGGTTCAGCCTCATTGGAGAATATTTCCTTTAACTCATCTACAATCGGACTCATAGATCTTTCATCGAACCCAATGCTAAAAGAAATCTCATTTCAGGGAGGGGCCTTGCTTGCCATTGATTTAACCAACAACAGTGCTGTAGAAAAGATCAACTTATCAGGTTGTAACCTCACACAACTCGATTTATCAGCAAAATCTACCCTAAAGGATATTGACATGAGCAACAACAAATTGTCACTGTTTTCAATCGCTAATGGAAACAATGCAGCAATCACTGATTTTAAGGCGGATGGAAACCCGGATCTTCAGTGCATAGAAATCGATGCTGGATTCACTCCTCCGTCTACATGGATTGTTGATGCAACAACCAGTTTCAGTGATAATTGTGCCGCATTAACGGATATAGAGGGTCCGGTTGCTACTTGTCAGGATATTACTGTATCTCTTGATGCTTCAGGTTCAGCGGTAATCACTGCCGAACAATTTGATGGCGGCTCTACTGACAACATCGGTATTGCCAGTCTTTCACTGGATAAGACCGTGTTTGGTTGCTCGGATTTAGGAGCTAACACTGTCACCCTTACAGTTACCGATCACGCAGGTAATTCTGATGAATGTACCGCTACCGTTACGATAATTGATGACTTACCTCCTACTATCCAAATAGCCAATCTCATTGTGAATAACGATCCGGGTATGTGCAACGCAGTTGTGAGCTCATTCGGTGGAATAGAAAGCGATAACTGTACGATTTTGGAGCCAATCACGTACTCAAATGTACCTGTTGGCAATGTCTTTCCTGTTGGAACAACCACGATAACAGCCTCTATTTTTGATATCAGTGGAAATACTGCAAGTGAAGACTTTACCGTGACAGTTGTAGATAACGAGTCACCTGCTCTTTCTGTTTCTGACACCTCCGTTCATGTTGGCCCTAACACCTGTACTGCTACAGTGGAGATAAATCCAATTGCTTCTGATAATTGTTCTGCGGCCATTACCTACCAGAATCTGCCTGCTGACAACCTCTTTTCTGTGGGCACAACAGCAGTAACAGCCATTGCTACGGACCCTTCTGGTAACACCACCAGCCAAAGTTTTAATGTAATCGTGCTAGACACCATATCACCGATCATCAACGGTACTGACATCACTGTATTGCTAAATCAGGATCCTGACAACACCTGTGGAGCAGCGGTGGATTTGAACTCCTTTTTATCAGCAACTGACAACTGTGCTATTGCTCAATTCACTTTTGACAATTTGCCTGCAGATGGCGTTTTCCCAATAGGTACAACAACTATTAAATCAACAGCAGTGGATTTGTCTGGCAATAGTAGCAGTAAAGAGCACACGGTAACAATAGTAGACAATGTCCTGCCTGTATTAACGGTCAGCGATGTGACAACAAACAATGACTTGGGACAGTGCTTTGCAACAGTTAGTCTAAGTGCCTCTGCAACGGACAACTGCCAGGTGACCTTATCATACTCGAACGTTCCTGACAAAAACGAATTCCCCGTTGGTACTACCACGGTAACTGCTACTGCCACTGATGACTCAGGAAATGAGGTCTCGAAGGATTTCACCGTGACGGTGTTAGATCAGGAAGACCCATCGATCACCGTTACAGATATCAATGTTGTTAATGATCCCGGAGAGTGCGGTGCGATTGTTCAAATGAATGCAATAGCTGAGGATAACTGTGCGGCCACCGTTACCTACGCCAATGTGCCTGCAGGTAATTTATTTCCGGTTGGTGTTATCACAGTGACGGCAACTGCCACAGATGATGCCGGAAATTTCGTTTCAGCGGATTTTGATGTAACAGTATCAGACAACATTCCTCCCGTGATTACCTGTACGCCTGGTGATCTGACCGAAATAACTACCAGTGATTCATTTACCCTACCGGATTATGTGGCCAGTGGCGTTGCAACAGCCACAGACAATTGTACAGTATCAATCTCACAGGATCCGGCTGCCGGAACCCAGCTCGTTCCTGGCTCCTATCAGATTACCTTTACTGCTTCTGACTCTGATGGAAATACAGATACCTGTGTAAAAAACCTAAATATCGAAAAGGTGCTTAGCAACGCTGACGATCAGTCGAATGACCTGTTAGTATATCCTAATCCGGTCAGCTCCATGTTAACCATTGAAAGCAAATCGCATGATGTTCAGATCTCGATCTATTCAGTTTCCGGAAGACGTTTATTGCAAACCGCCGAAAAAACTGTGGACATGAGTTCGTTTACACCAGGAACTTACCTGATTCATATCACAGAAGATGATAAGACTTTGATCAGGAGAATATTAAAACAGTAGAGGTTAGTGTCAGCTCTTTATCTGATAGTGAATTAAACTATCACCTGACAAAAGATTCACTGCAAAACAGATCGAATCAACCGCTATGAATTTTTAGTTGTGTAGTGAAATAGCCATTTGAACTTTGGTTCAGGTGGCTTCACTGTTTTAAGCGAAATACTTATATCCACTTCAATCTTTTATTTAAAATCGAAAACAGAGCTTTTAAGTTTCCTGTTTTCGAGGCTGATCAAAAGGTACAAGACAATCAGAAAAAAAAGACATTTTCAAATGATGAAAATTCAAATACAATGCTAATACAGAAGTATCTCGAAGCAGCTTATTTACTTGATAATGAGGGCTTTTGTATTTAAATTGTCTGAAATTGTATAACCTTAAATTTACAACTATGATTAAACAATTAAAGCAAATCAACGGAACTATCGACTTATCCAAAAGTCAGCAGAAAGCAGTAAATGGTGGTCTTAATTTGTACGTAAGTGATTGCAGTCCTGCAGTTGCTGGTGCTCTTTGCCATGCTGAAGGCGGCTATGACGGAAGGTGCGTAGGATTTGTTTGCTCACCAAACTGTGTTCACTAACGATTGAACACAGGACATGATAAAGCATTAATGTAATCCACTCGGTGAGAAGACTTTCTTTAAACTGAGTGGATTATTTTCTATTTTCCTTCCTGATCATAAGCTTTAGCCCGGACCAAACACTGCTGACGCTACATACTTTCACATCGACCAGCCCCATTGGTAAGGCTATCTCTCTCACAACATCCTCGTTGACATCCGTAGCTACTTTAGAAGCCTTCTTTGGCCAAGAGACCCAGATCATTCCATTTTGTTGGATGATTTTGTGAGCCTCCGTGATATACGTCTTTAACAATTCCTTTTCTTTAGCAAACACATGTACAAAATCTGCAAGTCCGGAATCATCGATAGTTCGCATATCGAATGGAATCTCAAGCCAATCTCTGTAAGCATCCGGCTCATCAATCAACAGCACTTTGTGATCATCTTTAATGCCGAGTTTCTGGTAAAGTGGTTTTCCTGAATAGCCGGTTTTAAGATCTGTAGCCATCAATCGAATATTTTTAAACTTTAATACCTTTCTCGTGTAATGTATTCATAGCTGTTTGCAGTTCTCTTTTAAGCTTCACCTGCTTCTCGTGGGCTTTGGTTTTATAACCATCGAATTCATCAGTTAGTCTTTTCAGATCATTTTGTGTGGTTCTGGTAACTTTATGACTTCTTTTGAATAGCATATAAATAAAAGCTCCGGCTACCAGCAGTGCTACGATTAGCCCCCAAACGATGACATTATATACAGCCTTTTGAAATGTAATTCCAAGAAAGCTGATAGAATCATTTAGCAGGTTACTTTGATCCAAATCGCTCGTAACGGTTCCAAGTTGAGCTTCCAATGACTCAATGGTCTCTTTCTGCTGATTCACCTCTCCTCTCAGGTCTGTCACTTTGCTTTTAACAACCCTCATTGAATCGCCCACCTGTCTGAACAAACCATCTAATCTGGTCTTTGGAACTACTTTGTACTGCTTGAAAGATTCTGTATTTTCCAAAACATCAGTAAATTGTTCATTGAGGGTTCCATTTTCAGTTTGTGCATTCAGATTTGCGGTGATCATCAATATGCAAACTAAAGATAGGATTAGGTTTTTTCCGTAGCTCATAACTCTCCAAATTTATTCTTCTAACTGGTTTAAAAAATGTGGTATCAATCCCACGTCACAAAATTATGCCATTCATTTAATAATGCAACGGTGAATTATAGAAAGTTATTTCAGAATAAAAATTGGAATGCTTTAGTTTTGTATTCAAAATATCAATATGCTATGCGAATGTTCATCAAGAGTGCTGCCTTCATAGTCCTTTTTATCAGCTATTCGGGACTTCTGACAAGTCAAACTTCTGCTAAATACCTGAAGGCTAAGGAAAACCCTAAATTCCGAAAAGGATTTATCATAGAAGATGATTCTTCAATCACTGACGGGCTGGTGAGAGGAAATCTCACTGATGACAGAAAATTGCATGTTTTTGTTACTTTCATTTCTGAAGACGGTAAGAAAAAAAATTACTACCCATGGCACATCAAAGGTTTTGGTTTTGATAAGGTGCGATTTAGTTCCGATGAAAAGTCATTTCACAAACTGCTGATATCGGGAAACCTGGTTAACTTATACCGGGGTACAACAGATTTCCAGGTAAATGTTGCTTCTTCCAGCGCTGCTGATAAGACAAAAGCAACTGAAGTTTATTACCTCAAAAAACCGAGTGATGATTCCTTTGTTTTAGTTGAAAAAGACAATTTCAAAACCCAGATGTCTAAATATTTCAAAGACTGCAGGACTTTGGCTGGTTATATTTCGGAGAAAAAACTGAGATTCAGAGACATCAGAAAGATTGTGACTCTGTACAATGAATGTGATTGATCTATGTCTTCGATGATTGTGTAGATTGTTACCGAAAGAAGATATATCTTTCAAATTGTAAATCGTAATTATATTATTCATATAGTAATGAGGCTGTAAACCTGATCTGTTTACAGCCACGTGCGTTATCAGCTATTATCAGAACAACTAATTATCTGATTTCACATCTGTTGTTCACGCACCTATCCGCAAAGTCACCCGTTACAGCAAAACAATCAAAGTTTGTGTAACATTGAATATTCGACAGATAGCCTCCTGACATAAATTTCTGCTGAGTTTTGCTGATGATTTTTGTACCTGGCAAATTTTGCAATTTCATTTTCATAATGGTAAAGTTTTACATGTTCCCTACTCTAAGTAAGCCTTTTCGGGATCCTGCTTCCAGCAACTAAATTACCGGGTCTGCCAGGCAATTTAAATCCCTGAAATAAGGCAAATTACTAACTAACTGGATTAACTGATTCTGAAAAAAGATATCATTAACATCTGAAAAGAATAGTCTTGCACTGATAGAAAGTAATAAGCTTTTAGATCACTTTGTATCTAGTGGCCTATTATATTTCATCAAATAAAAACCATGATTTAAATCATGAAGGCACTCAAAGGTCAAGACTTTGATTTAAACCATAGAGAACAATAACGCCAACCAAAGGAGCCAGTATTGATCCGATCCATAAAATGAGGAACGCCGCTTTTCCTAATAGAGAAAGGTCGTTGACAGGTTTTTTCCTGACCAATTGTTTCATCGTGTTGATGATTTGATCTTCATTGACAGCAGGCTCATAAACTCCCGGAGAAATAAAGCGCTTCATTGAATTAAGGTGAAGCCCCATCTCATCTCTGATCTGCCAGTAATGCTTATTACTCAATTCTGAAAACAGCGTATCAGTAGGCAGATTTTTAGATTTCAGCACCTTGGAAAGTTTAAATATGGCATACCCTGCATTGAGCTGAAGGAGGATAAATAGAGGCAATATGAGCATAATATAGGCATTGAGGGATATTGCAATAATGGCAAGACCAACAGCAGAAAGCACAGAAAATACTGCACTGATAATCATATTGTTTTCGAAAAACAGTGCCTTCAGAATCTTACCTCCATCGAGGGGTGTAAAAGGCAACAGGTTAAATACATTTAAAAAGATAAATATCATCGACAGACTTAAAAACTCATCATTTTTCAGATAAATGCTTGCGGCGTACAACAACACACCAATGATAATTCCGGGTACGGGGCCTGCCAGTAAAATAATAACTTGTTGTTTTAGTGAAACTTCTTCTTTCTCTCCGGTCGCCACTGCACCAACAAGTGGAATAAAAAAGATACTGAGGTCGTTGTAATTGAACCTATGCATCGCTGCGTAATGCCCCATTTCATGAATCAACAACACGCAGATTAATTTGAAAATAAATACCAGTTCCCAGTCGAGGAAAAAGTAAGAAAGTAAAATAAACAGGGCCGAACTTATCACTGACCTGATCAGTTTGTTCGTCGCAGGTGATGGTTCTGGTTTGGGAGGATAAAAAACATCCTCATTTTCAAATTCTTCAAGTCCCTCCTCCTGCTGGTTAATTTGGTCGTTTTGTTCTTCCATGACTTCAATTTTACTGGTTTACCTGATGCAATATCAGTAAAATCAAATAGCCCGCAAAATGTTTGATGAGTCTGAAACAAACTGGCAATAGTAAGCAGGATTCGAAGTGATTCTGATAAGAAGATGTATGTGTTTTTGTTGAACATCTGGGTAATGCTACATGTCACACAGAAAGTGAATATTGAAACCCGCCATTTATTAAACTCAGGGTGATTGATTATGAGTGTTTGAAACCATTCAATTGACAGACGGTATCAAATCATGGACAGGTTAACAGACAAATTCATGGACATTATCAAAATCGGCAAACATGACCTATTTATCTCAGTTTCGCCAATACAGTTTAACTGATTAAATAACTAATTAACAAATTTTTAAATGTCAAACCTAGACAAATACATTTCTAAATTATTGGTCGACGATAAAGCACTTGAAATGTTTATTAATGATCCAAAAGGTCAATCAAATGCCAATGGATTAAGTAAAGCAGACGGAGCAATCCTTCGCAGAAGCGTGCATGCACTTCCTGCTACTGCAAAAAGCGGATTAAGTATTAAAAGACCGCTCAGCAGCTACAGAAGCAGTATCAGGTTGTTGCAAAACGTACTTCATAACCATCACGGGAACCAACTATCAGTAGCAAATGGTGGTAAACCCACAATCCTGATTTATTACAATGACACGATTCCTAACTGGGCAGGGGCTCCATTTGGTTCTCCACATCAGGCATATGTAAAAAGTGTATACGTTGATTCAACAGTTTCATCTCCATCAAATATTGGAGATGCTATGGGGTTCACACCAAAAGAGCATCCAAATCAAGGAGACACGGTTAGTGGAACATTGAATGTTCATAACAGTACGGATACGGTTTCATACACCGCGACATATTACCCAGCAGGTAGCGACGGCCCACTAAAACCTTATATAACAGAGTTTGTCATTGATGGTAACTCCATCAAAATTCCTTTCGATTTTACTGCTAACGAAAGGAAACCTTTCTGGTTTTATAGTCTAAATGGTTCTGCGATAGTTCCAATTCAGTCTAGCCCTGACAACTACAAAAAAAACCCAGATGCAAAAACCGGAGAAGGTTTTGAATCATTTATCGATTATCAGCTTACTGCCGAAATTACTAACATAACATGGCAAGCGATTGCACCAGATATGGCCTATGGGTTTGCTCCATGCTTTATCAAACCTTATCAATTAGGCATTCCAGTTACTCAAAGGTCTGTTCACCAAAAAGGAGAAACATTTTATACCAATTCAGTAAGTGGTATTTTTGTAGACCCAAATGCCTATAGATGGATGCTTTCTTCTGAAAATAATGGAGAAGGCAAATTACGCACAGACGACGTTGTTGAAATTACCATAACTTCGATTGGTACGTCGAAAACTATTTACAGCCATGATTATAGTACAGGATGCTCTACAGGAATAATTCCAACAGCTCCAGTAGATATTACCGATAAACTTACACCATATAATAATACTCACATTACCCTTGAAATTAAGTATAAGGATCAATGTGGAACATATGTCAGTTCCTCGGGTTATTTCCTTGTACAGCAATAATCTACAGACTGATACGCTATCCAAGTCACTATTCAGGTTTCAATTTAAACCGAGTAGTGACTTTCTTTTTTCCTGCTCTCTGTTGAGTAGCTTAATATTCCGATAGGTTTACAGTAACTTTTCAATTAAATCACCGAAAAAATTACTTACCAACCCAATAAACCTAAAGATCCTTCGTTTCTAGCTGTGACAGAAAACCGGAATGTCATTAAAAAATCCGGACTCATTATAACTAACATAAAAATGAAAACTTTAAAGATTAACAACGCTAAAGTAATCAGTAAAAACCAACAAAAATCTATTAATGGAGGTCTCGGAGGAGTAGACAATACACAACCTAATCCATGTGGTGCAAGCCCGGGTATATTCTTCTCTGCAATCAGGTCAGAATGTGACAGAATTGGTGGTATTTTCTACAATAACAGGTGCTACCTCTGTCAGTAACAGAGACAGACATTTTAAACAACATTAACAAAAAGGAGCTCAGGCTCCTTTTTTTATGACAAATCCATCTCTTTATTAGCTCATCTGAAAAAAATCACATTTTATTCGTGACAGTTTGCTTATTATTTTTGTTACCGTATTGTTCTGACTCAAAACAGTAGAAGAAACACCATGGAAAAGTTAAAAAAGGCATATTTGGCGGGCGGCTGCTTCTGGGGAATGGAAGATTTGTTTAGAGTGCGTCCGGGTGTAGTAGATACAGAGGTTGGTTATATGGGTGGACTGAATAGTGATCCTACCTACAGAAATCACCCTGGTCATGCCGAAGGGATAGAAATTACCTATGATACCAGTGTTACTAACTTCAAAGAGTTACTGGACTATTTCTACAGAATACATGATCCTACAACGATTGACAGACAGGGAAACGATCGTGGGTCGAGCTATCGATCTGCTATTTTCTATCAAAATGAAGACGAAAAAGATGAGGCAATAGCAGTAATTGATCTGGTAAACAAATCGAATAAGTGGCCTGCCAAAGTGGTAACCACACTGGAACCTTTTGCTGGTTTCTGGCTGGCTGAACCGGAGCATCAGGACTATCTAAAGCGCGTTCCCTATGGTTATACCTGTCATTTTGAAAGATTTAAAGATAGTTTTTTGATCCAGACAGCTTAAGAAGCACCTAAATTAATCTGAGCGATATAATTACTTAAATTGCATTCAGGTTGCTATCTATCTTTTGGAATAGACATTTGTTTGAACTAAACTTAACATCAGTATTCTTACATTTGAAATATTCGCTGATTGACAGTATTTGCTGACAATCTGATCATCATAAATAATAAAATAAATATGCTTAAATGGAATGACATCTTACAATTCACTGAGAACGGAAATCCTACCCCTCCGCGAAAGGTAGAAAAAACAGATGAAGAGTGGATGCAACTGTTAACTCCTGAAGAATTTCATGTCACCCGAAAAAAGGGAACAGAGCGAGCACATAGCTCTGACATGTGCAGTTTGTTTGAACCAGGAAAATATAATTGTAAATGTTGCGGCACACCGCTATTTGATGCAAATGAAAAGTTTGAAAGCGGAACTGGCTGGCCCAGCTTCACAGAACCCATCGATATGAGTCATGTAGGGTATAATAAAGATACCAGCTTCGGTATGATTAGAGTTGAAACAGTTTGCAATGTCTGCAACGCTCACCTGGGACATGTTTTCCCTGATGGCCCCAGACCAAGCGGGTTAAGGTTTTGTATCAACGCTGTTTCTTTGGAGAAGGATAAATAATCTAATGACCGCAGAACTGTGCGGTCTCATGCTATTCTTTGAAATCAACAAAATACTCCACACCTACAAAATACTCTGATTATCAGTATAATATGAAAGGGCTTTGTTAGGTAGTAAAGATTGACCGTTTCTGAATTACAAGAAAAAAGCTCACACATTTGAAATATCAAGATCAATGATGCTTCAAAATTACGTGAGCTTAGTCCATAACTAGCTGTTAATTATTGATTTCTCTACCTCATTTTACTGGATTTCAGCAACCACCTTCTCATTGGTAAACCATTTGTATAAAACAGGCACGATCAATAAAGTAAGAATCGTGGACGAGATCATTCCTCCTATGATTGTCCACCCTAGCGGAGACCAAAGGTTGGTCGCCTGAAATGTGAGTGGCACCAATCCAAGTATTGTCGTGATTGATGTGAGAACAATTGGGGTGAATCTGGTTTTAGCAGCCTCAGTAATCGCTTCCATCTTACTCTTCCCTCCTCTTATCAGTTGATTGGTATAATCAACCAGTATAATTGAGTTATTGACTACTATCCCCACCAGACTAATAAAACCTACAAAGGCAAAGAATGAAAATGACCATCCTGTCAGGAACAAAGCAATGAAGGAGCCAGTAATTGCCAGTGGTATCGCAGCAAATACAATTAATGGTTGCAATAGCGATCTAAATTGCAATACCAGGATTGAAAATATGCCTATTAAAGCCAGCAGAAGTAGGATACCGAGATCACCAAAGCTTTCTTGTTGTCCCTCATACTCACCTCCGATTTCATAAGTGATACCATCCGGATAATCCAGCTTTTCTAGCTGAGACATGATGGTCTCGGTAGTCGGTATCACCGCATCAAATGTAAGAGTACTAGCAGTTATCGAAGTACTTCTATCAGTATTGTAATGCCTGATTTCTGAAATTGCATTTTCAAATGTTAGTGCCGCTACGTGATTTAGTGGAACCTGGCCACCAAATACACTGGCAAATTTCATTTTAGGCAATTCGTCCAACTGATCTTTCTTATAATTAGCTTCCACGATTAAATCATAATCATTCTGATTAAAAGTCAACTCATCTGCTTTGATACCATCTACTCCTGCCCTGATCACCTGATCTATTTCCGGTAATAGTACACCGTACATATTTGCCTTATCTCGGTTAATAGCCACTTTCAGATCAGTTTTCTGGACGCCTAGCGGGTTATAGATATTGATTACTCCTTCAGTAGCTGACAGAATTCCTTCCACCTTTGCGGCTACTTCTTTCATTGTAGGCAAATCATCACCGATCAACCTAATCTCGATTGGAGCTTCTACAGGCGGTCCGTTTTGTAATTCCTGAAATGTAATCCTCGCATCAGCATACAAAGCCAGGTCGTATCGAAGCTGATCCAGCGTATTGTAAAACCTATCTGGATTCCAGGATTCGAAGTTGACTAAGAGTTGACCATGATTCTTCTTATAGTTCTCTCCAACTCTATTGTAGTAAATGGTAGGATTTCCATGCCCAATATTTGAGGTGAAATCTTTTACAAAATCGTATTTTCTCAATACTTCTTCGGTATATGAAACTGCCTTCGCAGTACGATCCATACTACTGCCAGCAGGAGTTTCTACTTCGATCAATAAGAGTGGTTTGTCCGCAGTAGGAAAGAATGACACACCGATGTAAGGAAAGAGTGAAGCACTTGCAAACAGCGATATAAATCCCAACGACAAAACCAACCATCCCCTTTTTAAGGAAAACCTAAGCATCGGACCATACACTTTGTCGATTACTTTACCGAGAAAGCGATCCGTAACAGACACTTTTTCCTTCTTATTAGTCTTTAGTAACTTCGCTGATAGCAAAGGAGTGAACGTTAAAGCCAAGGCCAATGAAACGATCATCACAAAAATAATCGTCATTGGTAGAGACCGTAGAAACTCTCCCGGACCTCCACTTAAGAAAACCAATGGCAAAAATGCAAAGAGCGTAGTAGCGGTTGAGCTGACGATGGCCAAACCTACCTCAGCAGTTCCCTTGATAGCAGAATCTTTTAGGGAAAAACCCATTTTCACATACCTTCGGACATTCTCAACTACAACAATGCCATTATCGACCAATAAACCCAGTGCAATCACGAGTGCAGCTATGGAAATTTGCTGCAGCGCATATTCTGCCATATCCAATATACCTATGCCGATCATAACGGATATGGGAATTACCGTAATGATAATTGCTGACGATCGGAAACCTAAGAAAATAAGAATAATCACGCCCACTAACAGAACACCCTGGATCAGGTTGATGAAGAAATTACCAATTCGTTCATCAACAACAGGCGCTTGTTCAAATACAGTTTCAATATTAAAACCTGTTGGAATTTCAGCCTCAAAATCAGTGATTACTGCATTAATTTCTTTTCCAAGTTGCACCAGGTTATTACCAGTCTTTTGCGTAATCGAAAGAAAAACTGCTCTTTCACCATTGTACCTACCTATCCATTTATCCTCTTCATATCCATAGGCGACCTCAGCAATATCATTTATTCTTACCAATGCGTTTCCTGAGGATTTCACAACGGCATTCCCGATTTCTGCCAGATTCTGAAAACTACCCGAAGATTTCACACTAAAGCTCTGATAACCAGCATTAATATCCCCCGCTGGTATATTCAGGTTTTGTCCTGTAAGAGTCGACAAAAGCTGATTCATACTCACATTGTGTTCAGACATCCGCTGAAAATCCACCAACACCTTTATTTCTTCCTCCGGATAAGCACTCAGTTCGGCATCATCAACGGCTTTAAGTTTTTCGAGTCTTTTCTCCAGCTTTTCGCCGATAATTTTAAATTCTTTGAATGTTTTGTCTGCCCCTAAAATGGCTATCTGATGAATTTTGACGGTGGCGTTAGGTTCAAACTTATTGACATCCACAGAAAAAATCTCTTCCGGTAAATCCGGTTCCACAGCTTTTACCTCCCGAAGAATTTCATCGTATTTTTCATCTATGTCAATTCCAAATTCAGCTTCCACCTGGATTACTACCAGCCCTTCTTCTATCGTTGTGATGATTTTAGTGATGTCATCGAGTTGATCAATTTTCTCTTCGATGGGATTGACCACCAATTCTTCTATATCCTCCGGACCTGCTCCCGGATACACCACGACAATATTGTAATTGGGAAAATTCGGATTTGGATCTTCACTCCTGGGCATATTGCGTAAAGAAGAAACGCCCAGAAAAGTCATCATTGCGATCACAATGAGTACAAATTGATAATTCTTAAGTGCTAAACCTGGCAGCTTCATCTGACTTCTGTTTTGTTGATAAATGATTGAAATTCTTCTCCTTCATTGAGATATGCCACTCCGTCTGTCAATACAGAAATTGAATCTTGTATATCAACAGCAGGCGTGGTAAAATAATCATTGGCAATTCGCCCCATCTTTAATTTTAAGCTGGCTGCTTTACCATTTTTAGGCACGAAAACGGTGACTTCCTTTTCACTTGCTGATACCAAAGCGTGACTCGGTATTTTATAATAAGGTGTTTGTTGAGAAGGAAAAATCTCTGCTCTGGCGAAAAATCCGCTCTTTAGCTGACGGGGAAAATTATCTATAATCAGTTCCACTTCAAACGTGCCCGTAACCGGATCGCCCTCTGCTGCAATCTCCGATACATATGCCGTTCCACTTAAGTCGGAATAAGCATCGAAACTGATTTTGGCTGTATCCCCGGAATTGATCAAGACAACATCCTTATCGGACAAGCCAACTTTCAAACTCATTCCTTCTTTATCCGAGCTAATCAAAATTATCGGCTGACCGGGGTTTACGAGCTCGTTTTCTTCTGCCATTTTTAACTGAATCTTTCCTGATACAGGTGCCACAATTTTGCTGTAGGATTGATTGTACCTGGCAATGACTAATTCTGATTTTGCCACATCCAACCCTGTTTGGATGTCTTGTACAGACTGAAGAGTAGCCGCTGAATCTTTGTAAAGCCTTTGATAGCGTCCCAAATCCCTTTCCAGTTTTTCCACGTTTGCCACTGCCTGATTGACCATTGCGTCTATTTCCGAAGTGTTCAAAGTCGCTAGCAGCTGACCTTTTACAATTTTTTGTCCAACTTCCACATGAATTTTGCGGATAATACCGCCGGTTTTAAATGATAGATTCATGTTTTCCGAAGCACTGATTTTGCCCGATGCAAAAACCGGAATAGGCTCGTCTGATGCTTTGACAGTTTCAACTTTAGCTGTTTTGACAGTTGGTAATGTCACAGGGTTTTCGACATATTGTTCCTTGCAAGAGAATAAAGCTGCAAAGATGATTACCCCTAATATCGAATTAATATAATTTCTTGTTGTCATTGTATCTGCAAATTTTCTGATATGTTAATAGGCAATCGCTCTTTCAAAAACTGCCATACTTGATTGTAATTCAAAAGCTGATATAGATTGTTGTAGTTGCGCAGTGAGCAAACTGCTTTGCGCATCCAAATATTCCAGAATCAGTGCCTGTCCTTCTCTATATCTGCTATCAACGATTTTGAATGCTTTGTCAGCTTCACGAAGCGCCAATTGTGAAGCGTTCAGCTTTGATTTGGCTGACGCTACCTTTGCCCTGGCGCTTACCACTTCCATCATTATTTTTCTCTTTAACTCAGTTTCCTGCCTGTCTAGAATGGAAAGGCGAACTTTTGATTGTTCAGCTTCGTGCTTATTTTGAAATCCTGAAAAAAGATTCCAACTCAACCCAACATTTAGCAGCCAAAAGTCCTGCGAACTATCAAATGAATAACCAAATCCCTGAAAACCAGCATCTCCGACCAAATTCACTTGTGGCAAATAGCGGTTTGCAACAGCTAACTGCCCTACCTGTTCCTGAGCCCTTTTAGCCATTCGTATCTGCATTAGTTCCATCCTGTTTTCCAGTGCCTGATCTGGCGTGTAAGCATTAGAGACATCTGTCGGTAATTGATCATTCACCTCAACAGGACTGTCATGATCCTTATTCAGCAAGAAGTTGAAATAAGCTTTGGCTGCCACTTTTTGAGCCACCACAGTAGCCTTATCGGAAATGACTGACTGTAACTGAAATTGTGCTTTGTATACCTGGTCCTTTGTAATCAGTCCCTCATCAAATCGTTTTGTGTTGAAGCGAACCAATTCGGTCAAGTATTTCTCATTTGCCTGATAGATCTTTTCAGCTCTGAGGGTATTAGCATAGTTGTAATAACTGATCTTGATTTCCTTAATCAGCTCTTTTTCATAAGTATCCATTTTAGCCTCAGCAATTGATTGCATCGTCCTTTTAATCTTGCTGTTATAATAGATATCAGCATTAAACAAAGGTTGGATCACCCGAATCTTGGTTTCATGAAAATCGTTTGGCAAAAATTGCTCGTTGACATTAGCGACCTGTGGAAATTGCTCTGTATTTGTCAACAGATTCAAACTTGAATAGACAGGATTCAGCAAATCGCCAATCGGAATTCCAATTGCTCTTCCTCCACCGGCCAGTGTATAACTAGCTTCGAAGGACGCCTTAGGCATATAGGCTCCTTTTGCTTCGGCCAATGCCAGTTTACTTTCTTCTACCTCTATCTGATGTATCAGAAATTGCTGGTTATTTTCCAGTCCCTCTTTGATGTAATCATCCAGAAGGCTTTGAGCATTTGACGTAAACCCTGCCAACATGCATAACCAAAACAGTATCGTTTTAATAAAGCTCATTTGTTTAACATTATTTTGAAACTAAACAGTGTTTAGTAATTGGTGAAAAAAATTTTATCTCTCTTTTATTGACATCCTGAATAATTATCATTCCTATCAGATGATGTCCAGGATACCATAGGAATTAAATACATGAAACTTGAAATATACATATCGTATTCACTTCATAGATTCATATCATCATGCATTTGTCTATTTATGTTTTAATTATTCATTTAATAAACAGTGTTTAGTGATCAGTAAAAATTTTTATGCTCTTTCAAGCATTTCATTAAAACTTTCCAAAGCCTTGGTCAATAATTCTTCTGCCTCAATCTGGCTGTACATCACCATCCTGTCACAGATCTTCAATGAAACAAGGCCGTGAACGGTAGACCAAATCGAAAAACTTAAGATCTCCGATTGGTGACCTTTAAAGTAACCAGCATTAATACAATCCTGTACGGTCTGTGTCAGGATATCATGACTCCTTTTACCTAAATCCACAGAAAGGAAGAAAACTGGGAT
>JBCBHL010000032.1:0-32023 GCA_038525605.1 Bacteroidota bacterium | reverse complement strand
AGTTAACGAAAAAAGCCCTTTAGCAATGCTAAAGAGCCTTTTAGATCGTTAACTTAATAGCATTGGGGCGCCCCCGCCCTTACCTAGCCAGAAATCACTAAAAATAACAGAACTGAGCCAAGTCTACAAAAGCTGCTATGAAAATCTGCGTTTTGAAAGTCAATTGAGATCATTCTATAGTTGCATTTATCAGGGGCCCTATCAAATAGGAAAAGTAACTTAAACCCTTGAAAGAAAAAACAGCCTTAATAAAATACCCTTACCACTTAACAAACGCCGGGCCTCAGAGCTCTCGCGCTAGTTTGTGGAAGGGTTTTAAAAAAACACATAGATTTACTGTAGTCAATACGGACTACAAATGGAAGTTTGGTTTTTTCTATTGCCAAAAGGTACTTCAAAAGTACTTAACCAGTCAAGGGCCGAACCAGGGCAATTGACGATGCGGCAATGTTGTATCGTCTCAGGAGAGGTCTGTGCTTACCTTGACAGGTACGGCTTTTAAATAAAGTGTGACTTCCAAAGAAAAAACTCAAAAGAAAAAAACAATGAGGATTAAATTGTCCTTTTATAAGAAGCTAATGCTGGAGATTATTCATGGAAGCATTTGTTACCAGCAGTTAATATCTTTTTATATACTTTAAAATAGATATGATCTCAGTTTCATCGTCCCCGCTGCGAGATTTTGTAATTGTCCTTTCAACTAATCCTTCAGCGTTATATAAGTAGTTAGTTTTAGATCTGATCTGTCCATTAGATTCATAATGAGTTTCTTCAATCGGTCTGTCATCTTTGTAAATGAAATTTACTTTTTCTCCTTCATTCGTCTTATTACCATTTTCGTCAAAAGAATCGTATCCTATTTGGTTTCCTTTTTTGTCAAAATATTCTCTGTTGTGATACCAAAAGGTACTGTCACCAAAAAAAGCCTTTTTATCTATAGTATAATTGTCTGCATAGGAGTAAAGAATGAAAGCGGTTTTTTCATTTTTAATATTCAGATCAATTTCAGAAGTTTTTTTTCCGTTATTGTCGTATTCAAAAACCCTTGTATCTGTTTGAATTCCAGTGCTATCTAACCAAACCACAGTCTTTGTTCGACAATTTTTATCAAAAGTCATTAGTTGAATTTGAACTGTATCAATTTTTCCGTCACTTTTGCGCCAGTTAAGCCATTCCCACCGATCATGCTCGTCACATTTTCCATATTTGAATTTATAAATGATAGCATTTCCGTTGTCTATGTTCGCTGTTCTGGTTTCGATGACCTGCCCAGCTTCATTAAATAGATTTATGAAATTTTGACTCGACTCTGAACTGATAAGACCATTTTGAATCACAATGGTACTACCAGTTATTAGACCAATTTTCAGGTCTTTAATTCTTTTCAAATCGTTTTGACCTAATATATTGGTTGTCAAATGAAGCATTGTGAAAATAAGTAAACTTGCTCGCATCTTAATTGTGGCTAACGTCCAGATATGGCATGTGCCTCCAGACTTTTTAATATCAACTAAAGTATGGGATTTGAAGAATAATTTCAAGTGTGCACTTAGAGAAATTCACTTTTGTTACTAGCTTTTTACTTTTTGCTTCGGTTAAATAGTCTTGCCAGAAATCCTTGTTTGACCTTCTTTTCAACTATCCAAATAGGTTCATCAGTTGGTCGCATAATCTTAGAGTTGGTACCAAACTTTCCCCAGGCAAAACCTGTCTTTATTGGTTCATTTGTTAAGTCGGCAATTAAAAAGGCCTCTGGAAGTTCAATAGTCGATTCAAAATCGTAATCACGTTTATTTCGTTCCATGATTCCGACCTTTTCGTTCCAAATGTCAAATACGATTTGTTCGTGAATTGTATCAAGATTTGATTCTCTGCCTACACGTCCAAATTCATCCACGTGTTCGATGAATTGCGTTAGGTTGTCAGAGTGTTTTACAATGACAGCAGGGTCGTGGCAGACATAATACACCTCATTCCAGTTGCCTTTAGAATCAATATCTTGAATCCAAAAGTTGCCAAAGCCATCACCTGCAAGTTGAATCGAGTTCGGGAAAACTTCTTCAAATCCGAAATGACCAAATGAGTCAAATCTAACTTCCTCCAAACCATAAAACTCAAAGCCACGACAGAATTTAAGAAGTTCCTCAATTTCAGTTGGTAAGTGTTGGTTCGGCAAAGTCTTTTTGAATTGTTCTATCTCAGGTTGACCCATGCCCTCAAGCAGTTTTACCTTGTATGCGTCACCGTCTTCGGATTCATACTGGTTGTCAAAGATGGATTTCAGTTTCTCAGTTGAAGTCATTTTCGTATTGCGAGTATTGCTGGTAACATTAAGTATGTGGACATTATGTCCACTTATCTACCTTTCAACATTTTTGATTAAACAACTGATAGCCAATGACTAAAACGCTTACAGGCATTTAAAAGCAGATATAAAGCTCTGATTGACCTTGTTAGTTGTCTATTAAATTTTACTCATGGTAAAATAATCAACTGTATTGAATAATCACTATTCAACATCGCATATCTTTCAATAATTGAAACAGCATAAAACTTAGCCCAACCACTATACCCAAAACTGTGTATTTTTCAATCGTCTAAAACTTAAGAGCTCTTTTTAGGTAAATCTAACTGTGATGCATACATTGCTCTCTAAAAATTTTGATGCATAACTTTTTCGAACCACGCATATTTGATGAACTACCATATTAAAATTTGATGCGCTTTTCCTACTCAAAAAAATTGATGCGTAGCTTTTCTAACCCACGCATAGTTAATGCGCAACTCTCTTTCAAAAAATATTGATGCGTAATTTTCCTTTATTTACTCATCAATTAAATCATAGCTCTACCTCCTCAAAACAATTACACCCGTCAAAAAAATATTTTTCACTGCAAAAACTGAATTACTTCAAAAAAAAAATATTTTGGAGTAATTCATGCGGATTATCGTCAACGAAAAAAATATTTGGAGTAATTCACATGAATCAGAGCAAAAAATAAATTTTTTAGAGTAATTCATATGAATCAGCGTAAAAAAAATATTTTTTAGAGTAATCCATGTGGATTAGAGCAAAAAATAAATTTTTCGGAGTAATTCATGCGGATCAGAGCAAATAAAAAATTTTTCAGGCCAAATGATGAACCGACCAAAAAAAAATATTTTTGAGTAGCAAAAGTGAATCGTCTGAAAAATATTTTTTTCACTACAAATCGTGAATCGACCAAAAAAAATATTTTTAACGTAAAAAACTTCATGTCGCTATTTTAGGAGATGTACTTTGATGCGCACTTTGCCGCCAGAGAAATTTAATGCGTAACTTTTCTGATCCACGCATCATTGATGCATACTCTTATCTTAACGCATCAGATGAATTGAGACTGCTTTTAACTCCACTAAATTTCAAACTATAAAAGAGTACAATCACCCAAATCATTTCAAAAACAATTCCATCTTTTGCCCTAATACTCAACGGCTGTCGTAATCTGAAATAGAGAGAAAATATGTGAAATTTCAATCTGTAGGCAATCCCCTCCTAACCTATTTAAAAGACTTGAACAGCCCAAAATCAATCATCATATGATATAGAATATACAATAATCATTAGCAGTATTTAGGGGAATTCCTTATTCAATTACTAAGGGACATCAGTTTGATTTGCATAATGGCACACACTAAAAAATCTCCAATCAGTCAAACATAACGTGATACTACAATGATTAAGGATAACTATAAACGATTTATTTTACTTGCATTAATGCTTTCATTTGCTACCATCCTTGTCTTCATACACCTTGAAGAGCATGCCAGCATGAAAACCTCTCAGGAAATGGAAGTGATGTACACTCAAATGAGTCTCGACAAAAAATTAGCGCTCGACTCATACTCGGAAAATACCATCAGTCTCATGAAGAAAGCTGCTATCGATCATTTAGGAGCTAATATTTTTGATATCAATAGTGCCAATCTATTGTATTCAACGATGTCTGTTGAAACACGTACTGAATTCAGCAATGCCGTCAATCAAATCAAAGACGATTTATATCAGAAAATCGCTAATTACGATTTCATCAAAATAGCATTACTACTGGTGATGTTGTTCTTATCGCTTCTGCTGGCTCATCAGATTAGGAGAGAGCATTACCAAGCCAAAATATTATCTATTGAAGAAAACAACAGCAAACTTTCCGATCAATTGAAGGAAAAAGAAAGGCTTTCACAGACTTTGATCAAGAAGTATCAATCTACCAAAAACGCCTACATGAAAGCGGTAGAGAAAGAAAATGAACTGAAGTCCAAAATTGATGAAGCTGATGTGATCCAAAAAGAAATGAAAGATTTCGTGGATATCCAGATCAAAACGAATGAACAGTTGATGATTGCTGAAACTAAATTGAAAAATTTATTGGAAAAAGAGCAGGAAGGTAAAGCAATCCTCAATCAAACACTAGAAAGACTGAAAGATACACAGGGGCAGCTGGTGCATAGCGAAAAAATGGCTTCATTAGGTCAGCTCACGGCAGGGATCGCCCATGAGATTAATAATCCGATCAACTTTGTGTATAATGGAATCGAAAGTTTGAAAAGAAACATGTCCGACCTCAACGAATTACTGGATAAGTATCAGGAGCTAAACACAGGGACAGATTTAAAATCTTTTGTACAGGAAGTGGCTGAGATCAAAGAGGATATCGATTATGATGCGGTAATGGAAGATCTGAGCGAGCTTTTTGTAGATGTAAAAGAAGGTGCCAACAGAACGATTGAAATCGTCAAAGGACTGAGGGTATTCTCCCGTCTGGATGAAGAAAACCAGAAGAAAGCTGACATCAATGATTGTCTGGAAGCTACGTTGGTACTATTGAAAAATAAAACGAAAAACAGGATTTCGGTTATCAAGGATTATAATCCCGATATTCCTGAAATCATGTGCTATCCGGGACAGTTGAATCAGGTATTTATGAATATTCTGAACAATGCCATACAAGCAATTCCGGATGATAAATTAGATGCTGAAATAAAAGTAACTACCTGTCTGCACGATGATGGCATTATGGTGAAGTTGTCCGATAATGGCTCTGGCATGAGTGATGAGGTGAAAAACAGAATTTTCGAACCGTTCTTCACCACCAAACCAGTTGGTGTAGGCACAGGCCTGGGAATGTCGATAAGCTTTGGCATCATAGAGAAACATCACGGAAACATCTCAGTAGAAAGTACCAAAGGAGTTGGCACGGAATTCAGTATTTACTTACCAAACAGGATCAACCTGGCAGAATTGGAACCGGAAGTTAAAACTTATTCCAAAGCAGTATAATGACCTGAACAAAAATTGTATTATCTTGAATTGGAATGGAAATTAAAGACCTTGAAAAAGAATTAAATACCATCCAGCTCAACAAGGATAATGCTGGTAATGGACTGGTTAAGCTGGTCTTAGCGTTGATCAACGTTATCAGAGAATTGATGGAAAAACAGGCATTGCGAAAAATTGAAGCCGGCCTGATTTCCGACAGTAAAATAGAAGAGATGGGCGCTACCTTTCTCGCCCTGGATGAAAAAATCAATGAACTAAAAAATCAATTCGATTTAACTGATGAGGATCTTGAAATTGACCTGAATAATTTCATCCATGTTGAATGACGGTCAAAGAACACTGAAGCACCGGATCTTTAACAAAGACATTAAACACGGAAGTACACACCAAACAAGTTTTCGTGAGCCCTGATCAGCTTAAAACCTGGTCAGGGTTTGTTTTTAAGAATGGCAATGAACCATTTACATGGATCAAACTTTTCAGGATCACGCAATAAATCTGTGGAGTAATCTGAAATTTTAAAGGATGTGCCTCTTACATTTTAGCATTTTCGCGAATAAAATCAGACAAGAAAGAAAAGGCTGGGGCAGCCCCGCTGTTTGAGCTTTTGATTAATCATATCGTGTAAGGCTTATTTTCAAGCGAGTTCCTTTTATTTCCTGATTTTAGAGTGAAAATGGGTTAATAAATGTATGCAGCTCCCGGCTGGGAACAGCTAGATTTTTGCAGGGCCGCCTGTGCGGTTACTTTTTATCAATGAAAAAGTAACAGAACGAAAGAGATGAGCAGGAACTCTCAGAAATTGGCAGAAAGTTTATATACATCAATGAGTCTGTCATGAAACGGGCTTAACTTTTGATAGTCAATCCATGGAAAAAGAGCTTTCCCCACTATTCATCGGTTCCCTTCAAATTAAGTGATTCCCCTATTACCTATCTACTTTCTTCCTATATCATTAGCTATGATAGTAACCTAGTTTTGACTAAAGATTTTAATTAATAAATAAAAAGAAAAATGGCAGTAGAAAAAACAGCATCGTCAAGTAGCTTGGTAGAAGTAGTTGACAGAGTATTAGATAAAGGGGTGGTAATAGACGCCTTTGTAAGGGTATCATTAGTAGGTATCGAATTAGTAACTGTAGAGGCCAGAGTGGTTGTTGCTTCGGTAGAAACTTACCTGAAATATGCAGAGGCCGTTGGTTTAACATCAATTGCAGCCTAATGCATCCCCTTGTTGCTGTATCAAACAAAGAGCTTTAATGTTTGATACAGCATTTTCTCATTAAAACTTTAAAAATATGTCTGAAAATATACCTGAATACATCGGATCCCGATTAGGAGCCATTGAAGAGGAAACTGAATCTTCTGAAATAAATTTTCTAAATATGACAGATACGGTCAGTGATGCCGAAAACGATGAGAAACCAATTATTTATAACAACACTCAAATTAAGCCAGTGATGGAAAAGAAAAAAAAACCATTAAAAAAGCCAGTTGGCAGGAAACGGAAAACAGGCGCCTCTAAAACGCTTCCTAAAAATCCGGGAGCTGCAACGACAGAGCTGGTTCTGGAAGATTTGAATCTATCGGAGCAAAACCAAGAAGCGGAGCTTCCCGAACTAAATCTGGAAATTCCACAGGAGTCAGACGCCGAAGCATCAGCAGATCTGGCCAAAAGTTTGAAATCCTTGCCCGGAAAGAAAAAAACTACAACAAAAAAAGCTCCTGTTAGGAAAAAGGCTAAGCCAGTAGCGAAGAAATTACCGACACCAGCTACTAAAAAGCCGGTAACCGAAGAAATTGAACCCCTTCACCTCGAATTATCAACTCAGGAAGAAGAGATCACGACAGCAATACCGAATTCTAAAGCTTCCGACCAATCAGGTGCAAAAGAGATGCTTTCGAAAACCGAGATGTCTGATTCTATCGCTTTAAATGAAAAGCCTAAAGAGATAGTGATTGATGTAACGAAAGACAAAAAACCTTCACCGAAGGCAACACCGGTGAATAAAACGAGACCTCAGAAAAAGGCTTCACCAGCAAAGAAAACAACAGTTAATAACACAGAGGCAAACGAAAGAAAGGCCTATGTCAAAAAAATAAAAGAGGAAACGAGGGCATTTTTAAAGCAGCTTACAGTGGAACGAAAAAGGCGTGAGGCTGAAAACAAAGCTGCCCGCCTTAAAAGAATCCAGGAACTGAAAGGTAATTGATAACGCATGGATTCAGAAAAAACAATAGAACTTGAAGCTAACAATCAATTTGTAGAGACGCCATATATCGCAGACATCATGCATAGGTCTCTCAGCTATATCAAAGCTGGCTTTCCGGTACATTTCAGAGGACCTGCAGGTACGGGAAAAAGTACCCTGGCAAAACACCTTGCCACCAAAATTGGCAGACCTGTTGCCTTACTCTATGGTGATGAAGAGCTGACCACCAGCAACCTGATAGGCGGAGAAACAGGCTATAAACTGAAAAGGGTACGAGATAATTTCATTTCCACAGTACTTAAAGAAGAAGAAGAAATTACCAAAAGATGGGTAGATAACAGGCTCACAGATGCCTGTAGAAATGGCTATACACTGATCTACGATGAATTTACCAGGTCACGACCGGAGGCAAACAATGTCTTGCTGTCGGTATTACAGGACAAAATTCTGACAATGTCTCACCAATCGAACGAAGGAAGTCCCTATCTGGAAGTACATCCCGATTTTGTGGCAATATTCACCAGCAACCCTGAAGAGTATGCCGGTACTTTTAAAAGTCAGGATGCCCTCAGAGACCGAATGGTTACTATCGATTTGGACTATCCCGACTATGAGACGGAACTAAAGATCATTTACGAAAAGGGCAGTATGCCACTGGATGTATGTGAGTTGATAACAGATGTAGTGAGATCGCTGAGGGAAGATGGCTCATGTGATTTTTCTCCAACCATCAGAGCGGGTATCATGATTGCCAAAACAATGACGGCACTGGATATGGAACCGGAAGATGACATGGAGTTATTTACAAAATTCTGTCAGGACATTCTTGTTTCTGAAACTGGCAGCCTGACAAAAAATACTAATCAGAACCAGGTAAGGTCTGTTATCAAATCAATTATCAATAACAGAAGACCACTGAACAGGACGTTCATGGCTGTATAGAAATATTTAAGGTATGCAAAGAATAAAAAAGTCTTCCAGCCTCAGCAAATCTGAGAACAGAGTAGCCCCTTTTAACAGGGCAAATCCTTTTATGGAGCTTCATAAAATGGAATACAAACTCAAAAACATCAAACAGAGATATAAACAGGTATGTCAGGACAAGGTAGTGATGGAGAAGGAGATTGAGGCAATTGAGAATAAAATGATGGCCATCATGGAAAAAACCCAAAGCGGTTTCACCTATTCAGGCAGATCAAAAAAGAATACTCAAACCTCTGGCAGCAAGCTGAGTTATTAGTCTTTTCGGACAGAAAAAGTTATCTTTCCAAACCTAATAACAGAAGAATAAGGATATGTCTGAAAAACGAGTTACAACACAAGGAAACGCTACTAATCTTGCCGATATTCTCGAAAGAGTTCTTGACAAAGGCATAGTGGTAGCGGGTGATATAAGTGTGAGCATCGCTGAAATAGAATTACTTTCTATTAGAATCAGACTTGTTGTTTGTTCTGTTGACAAAGCCAAAGAACTCGGTATTAACTGGTGGAAAAATGACCCTTTTTTATCAGCTGAAGCAAATGATTTCAGTAAGTTGGAAGAGCAAAATAAGGCTTTGCTACAAAAAATAGAGTTGCTGGAACAAAGGATTGCTGAAAAGTAACCATGACCGGAAAAGAGCAACCAACTCAGTCTTTTTTAGATCAGCGTTGTAAACTCATTTTTCTGGGAGGAAAAGGAGGAGTTGGAAAGTCTTCACTTTCCGCAGCAATTGCCACATACCTTTCTCAGCAGTACAAGACCTTATTAATCAGTACGGATCCTGCCCATTCTTTACAGGATAGTTTTGAGGCAACTCAGTTCAAAGAACCAACAAAGCCATTCGCAGCTATTAAAAATCTGGACGTATGGGAACTGGACAGTCACCAGGCTTTCAACGATTTTAAACAAAAGCATCACAAAGAATTGAGATTGCTATTTGAGTCATCTACCTACATGGATGATGATGACATTGATGAATTAATGACATTAATGCTTCCGGGCATAGACGAAATTATGGCGTTAAAAACCATTACAGATATCATAAAGGACGAAAAGTACGATAAGCTGGTGATCGATACCGCACCAACCGGGCATGCTCTCAGACTGTTACTTATGCCCGATACACTGAACGCATGGGTGAAAGTGATGGCTGGATTAAGATGGAAATACAGGGAAATCCACAAGACTTTTAAAGGGAAATATCATCCCGATGATGCAGATGATTTATTGATGGATTTAAAAAGACTGGTGAGCAGGATGAAGTCTTACCTCTCCGGTGATGGCTTATGCGAATTCATCATTGCGACTACTCCGGTGAAAATGGCCTATCAGGAAGCATTGCGGTTCAAAGACCTGTTGCTAAGTGCCAACATCACAACTAAACACCTCATCATCAATAAAATTGCGCCTGATTCTCAAGATCCTTTTTATCATCAGTTGTTTACTAAACAGGCAACCAGTATTGATCGGATCAGCGCTTTATTTGAAAATTTCAACATTCTGAAAGTACCGATGTTAAATGAAGAAATCATTGGCATCAAAAACATTGAGATGGTCGCAAAACACCTTTTTTCTAAGAATTAAAAAAACACATAGACTATGGAAGAAATCTATTACTTATACGGCGTAATTAAAGCAACAGAAAATAAAAACTTTGGTCTGTCCGGCCTCAGCACTTCCGGTAAACCTGATGAAATTCTCGTGGAAGCTAACGAGGGGCTGGGAATTGTCTATTCTATCAAAGAACTGAATGAGGATGGTGAAATTACTGCCAGCAGGAAAAACCTGGTCAATCACCAGAAAGTAATAGAGCTTGTCATGGCCGAGGGCGAAACGATCGTTCCGTTTTCTTTTGGCACACTTCTAAAAACGCATGGTGAAGTAAAAGACCTGGCTGTCAAGAAAAATGATGAATTCAATGCCTTGCTGCAGAAAATATCCGGAAAGATAGAGCTCAGCATTAAAATGATGTGGGAAAAGATGGATCCTGTTTTTGCAGATATCATCGAAGAAAATGAGGAAATAAAAGAGAAGCGTTCTTTCATGGCTGCCAACAACATTCAGACGCAAAACGATAAAATTGAGCTGGGGCAATTGGTAGAAAAAGCGCTGCTTTCCAAAAAAGAAGGGTACGCAGCTAAGATTCTGGATCAGCTTACGCCTTCAGCGATCGAACATAAAGTATTAAATAATATCACTGATGCCATGTTTCTCAATGTAGCTTTCCTGGTAGACCAGGCTGATGAAGAGAAATTTGATGAAGCAGTCAATAAAATGAGTGAAGACTATAGTGAAAACATACTCATTAAATATGTGGGGCCTGTGGCGCCTGTCAATTTCATCTGATGATGATCCGATCGACGGTGTTTGATCTTTAAACGATTAACGGCTTTGAGTGTTTCTAAATTCATAATTATGAATTATGAATTCAAAATAAAACCTAACCAATCCTTTGATTCAAAATCTACATAGGTTTGCTGAAAAAGTCCCAGGCGAATCAGATACAAGGCGGTCGAATAAAGATGTATATGAATACTTCGATTGAGACCAACAAAGTATATTGTTTATCTGAGGCTAAGCTAAAAAATCTGACTTGTTAGATTTTTAAACTGCATAGAAAATAAGGTTTTACTCTCGAAACCCTTGCACTTATTGAAAAACTAAAACTCACAAAGTGTTTCAGAATGAGTTAAGAGGGTGATTTATAGTAAAATTGCTGTTTTTCAGCAGACTCTACATAATAAATCTTTCGTGATAACCTTTATTGATAAGAGTTGATTAAATTAGTAGTATGTTTATTCTCGATGACATTATTCTGGCTCCTGTAAAAGGTATTTACAGCCTTGTGAAGGTAATCCACGACAAGATGGAAGAAGAGCTGTATGACCCTACCAAAATACAGCAGGAACTCATGCAGCTTCAGTTACAGTTTGAGATGGATCAGATTAGTGAAGAAGAATACGACGAGCTGGAAGAGGATTTACTGGCCCGATTATCGGAAAGTAAGAGACGAGCGCGCAGCAATACTAGCAATGAATGAGCTAATCTATGTATATGGTGTAACTCCGAATGACAACTGTGAAATAGCCTTCAATAACCTGAGTGCTCTCTATGAATATGTTCCGGAATCGGAGTTTGGTGAAGGATCGTTTCAAAATAACCTGCAAAATACAGAGTGGCTCACTGAAAAAGCCCTCGCCCATCAAACAACTTTAGAGCAGGCGGCAAAAGAAAAAATAGTCATCCCCTTTAAGTTTGGAAGCATCTTCAAATCTGCGGATAATGTAGTACAGATGCTGAAGGAAAAGCATCAGCAATTTGAGCTGCTACTCGAAAAGCTCCGCGAAAGAGAAGAATGGGGCATTAAGTTGTTTTATGAATCCACTTCCTTAACCTCGTGGATCGAAGAGCATCACGAAACTATTACTCAATTAAATACAGAGCTTAAAAATAGTACGCCAGGTAAAGCTTTTCTGCTGAAAAAGCAGTACGAAACAAAAATCAGAGAAGCTGTAAAAGCAGAAATTAATGCCGTAAGGCAACAGCTATATACTGAAATCCAAACCCTTACCGACCATTTTAAATTAGAAAAAGAAACAGATCGCTCGTTGACCAGGGAAAAAGGTATCAATACACTAAACCTTCCGATTCTGATTCAAAAAACGAAAGTCGATCAGGTACAAACATTAGTAGAAAACTATCGTAAAAACTACGGAGAAAGGGGATTCAGCCTCGAGCTGACCGGCCCCTGGCCACCTTATAATTTTGTTGACTGATGGATGACAATACTCCCTTAGAACAGTTCGACCCGGACAAGGAAAAAGTACTTCTTTCAGACGTACTGGATCGGGTATTGAATACGGGCGTTACCATTTCCGGTGATATCACCATTGGGATTGCCGATGAAGATTTGATTTACTGTAGTCTGCGACTGATGTTGACATCTGTAGATAAACTCCGACAGGAAAACCTTAATGATTCACCGGAATCATGAAATTGCTGCTCTATTGTTTCTCCAGACAAGGTGAGTCGACTCCCCGGAGTATCTTAGGCATTGATGGCAAGCCCGTTAAATCTATTACTAAAAACGGTATTCAGTGTTTTTACAGTACGGCGGATCGCTACCCAACACCAGAGGAAATTATCGGCAACAGTGCAACAATCGATGAAAACGTCGCAATTAAATATCACAGGGTAATCATCGGCTTTCATAAAGCTTTACCAATTTTACCTTTCAGATATGGGAGTATCATCAGCTCCGAAGAAGCGCTCATCTCACTAATTGATCAAAACATCAATCAAATATTTCAGGCTTTGAACCAATTTGAGTTTACCTCGGAAAATTCCTTTCTGGTGACAGCCAAAAAAGCTCTTGAGCCCGAAACGCCGAAGGGTTTATTAAAATCTGATTCACCGGGAGTTTCATACCTGCGTGATAAGTACAAAAAACTCGGTACTCAACAACCGAATGATCATAAAATCCAGGAAATAAAAAGTATATTTAGTAATCTTTTGAGAGAAAATATGATTGATATCAAAGCTGAAAGTCAATCGGAAGGTATAAAAATTCACTTGCTGAACCGAAAAAAATGGTCACCATCGGCGCTTGAGATCGAAGGGATTTCTCAACGACTCGAAAATTATCAAGTAAAGTACCTCGGCGATTTCCCTCCCTATCACTTTATCAAATTGAATCTGACAGTTTAGGTCATCGCCGAGATTTAACTACACCATTATCGTCATACTGATATTATAAGTTTCTTCTACTGCTTTTTTGATCACCTTATATTGTTCGTCATCGAAAAGAATCGTGTCGTCGGGGTTTAGCAGACTTGTAAGTTTTAAGCCGCTACCGCGAAACTGTGGCGATACCTTCACGATTATCCTTTGCCAGGCAACCGAAGAAAGGTTACTATCGCACCATGCTTTTAATTTTATTGCTTCTATTTTCATATTAGTCGAACTCAATCGTTAATGTAAAGACCAAAAAGTACTGCATCGGAAAAGTATTTCGAAACACTCTTGATGCCACTGGCAACCTGCGAGGCTTGCAGATCGAACGGTACGTTCGTTACATGCTGAACGATCTGTCTGAAGTAGCCACCAGCTTCTTCACTCCCTTTGTCTGACAGGTTATAATCCCAAAAATAAATCATCAAATCCTCTTTTGAGGATGCTTTGAACAATTTGTATCCGTCCTGAGATGCTTTGGATGCTTTTAGCGGTAGTGGTTCCAGCTGTTCTGCAATCGAATAGATCTTCATGCAGTCTGCATTGCTGTAGAACTGCACATCACCGGAATCCCAGTTGTAGGTAAACAGTTTTATTTCGAAGTGAAAAGACTCATCGCCGTCTTCCTGGTAGAAGCTTTTCAGAGCATCTGCCAGACTGGCCAAATTGACATCATTGTCCTGCCCTACTACCATTGATCTGAAGTTACTCTTAAAATGTAAATAACTCAATGCACCTTTTTCATTGTTTGTAGTATTAATGATGGCATAAAACAGTTGTGAGCTTTCCTCATCAGTGTTCACAACAAAATCACTGTACAAACTGGAAAAAGTCTGCTTTGGCATTTCATAATTGATATGGAAATCGAAGTAAGCATCAAAATCTTCTTCTCCTGACTTCACATCTTCAGCCATGCGGTAAGTCACTTCTCCCAATGCAGATGCTGCAGTAGCTTCTGCAACTTCCGTCACGGGCTGATCATCAATAGCTGCTTCAGTATCAGAGGATTGGTATTTCTCCATCCTCATATTGTATATCTCCAACCCTTTTTCGATGATCTCCTTTACCTCGGAGTTTTCGTAGGGTTTGGTGATGTATTTATAAATACTGCATTTATTAATCGCTTTAATAATCGCCTGAATATCTGCAAAACCTGTAAGGATAATTCTAATAATGTCGGGGAACTCTCCCAGCGTTTTCTCCAGCAGATCGGTACCACTCATTTCGGGCATTTTCTGATCAGTAATGATCATGTGAATGTCGTGTTCGCGGAGCATTTCAATTGCCGTAGCACCATTATTAGCTGTGTAGATATTGTAATAGCGGCTAAATACACTATCAAAAACCCGGAGATTACTTTCTTCATCGTCTACATAGAGGATGTTGTTAAAGTCCTCTTCTTTATATTCCGGAACGGTAAAGTATTCTTGTATCTCTATCATTTCATTACTGTTTTAACCACTTTCTTATTTACTTTCGGCAACTCGATTACAAATTCTGTTCCCTTACCAACTTCACTGTTTACATATATTTTACCGTTGTGTTTTTCGATGATACCGTAGGAGATTGAAAGCCCCAGCCCGGTACCGATACCTACCGCTTTGGTAGTGAAAAATGGTTCAAATACTTTCTTTTTCACCTCATCTGGTATTCCTGATCCATTATCCATGACACGGATCACGACACTTTTTTCCAGATTCTCAGTGTAAATCATGATTTTACCATCTTTTCTTTCCTCCGGAATCGCCTGAACTGCATTACTCAACAGGTTCATAAATACCTGGTTAAGCTGTCCGGGGTAGCACATAATTTCTCCCAGCGATTTGTCGAAATACTTCTTCACCTCTACCCTGTCTTTGGTTTTGTTCCTCAGCAGAATCAAAGTACTGTCAAGACATTCGTTGATATTCGCTGCTTTTTGATCTTCCTCATCAAGCCTTGAGAATACCCTCAGCCCTTTTACGATTTCAATCGTTCTGTTTGCACCATTCTTAATATCGGAAAGTACAGTAGGCAGATTTTTCATCAGCTTTTCAAATCTGAGTCGCTTCTTCATCACGTTGATTTCCTCTAGCAACCCTTCTATTTCATCCGGATGACAGTTCTCCAAAGCATTGTACTTGCTAATAATTGATGTCAAATCTTCCAGACTCATATTTAAGGAATCTATTCCATTGTAGACGAAGTTGATCGGATTGTTGATCTCGTGGGCGATACCTGCTGTCAACTGACCCAAAGAGGCCATTTTCTCGTTTTGCACCATTTGAGATTGCGTTTCCTTGATTCTTGCCAAAGCTTCATCCAGTTCTTTCTTCCTGTTTTTCTCCTCTTCCAGTGCAGTGTTCAGCTCCTCCTCTTTTTTCATCAATTCTTCCGAGCTGGCGAACTGCTGATCCATAATCAACCTCATTTGCTCATCAGATTCCTGGATTTCCAGTTCCAGCGTCTTTCTTTCAGTAATGTCGCTTTCGATAGCAATGAACTTCATCAACTCACCAGCATCATCGAAGATTGGTGTGATAGACAGTGCCAGCCAATAGCCTTTTCCTGACTTACTATAATTGTAAATCTCAGTAGTGAATGGTTTCAAAGAAGCGATACCGTCACGGATGGCTTGTACCTGCTCGGGAGTAGTTTCCTCACCCTGAAGGAAAGTTCCTGGCTTCTTCCCGACTACCTCATCAAAGGTATATTCTGTCAACTGCTCAAATCCACTGTTTACCCACTCAATCAGTCCCTGTCCACTCGTAATAATTACCGCATTATCCGTTTTACTGGCAACCAACGATAAGTTTTGCAATTGCTCTTCGTCTGATTTCCGCTCACTGATGTCACTTTCAATCGCAATGAACTGCTCTACTTCTCCGTTTTCATCAAGTATCGGGGTGATCGAAAGTGATAACCAATAAGGTTTACCATTTTTAGAATAATTGATGATTTCCTGTGTAAATGGCTTTTTCGACTGTAGCCCTTCGCGGATGGCCTGAACATGTTTTGGATCGGTATCCGGCCCTTGCAGGAATGTACCTGGTTTCTTGCCTTTTACCTCTTCCAAGGTGTAACCGGTAATCTTGATAAAGCCATCGTTCACATACTGAATCAGACCTTCATTATTTGTCACGATTACCGCATTATCAGTCTTACTGGCTACCATCGAAAGTACCTTACTTTCTTCCAGTGCTTCTTTCAGCGCTGCTTCTTTGTGAATCAATTCTTCCTGACTGGAGAACTGATCCTCCATTAAGATTCTCATTTGCTCTTCAGACTCCTCTATCTCTGCAGCCAGCTGCTTTTCTTCAGTTATATCACGCTCAATCGCAATGAACTTCTCAAGCATGCCAAACTCATCAAAAATAGGCGTGATCGATAGTGAGAGCCAATATTCGTTACCAGACTTGCTGTAATTGTAAATTTCTGCAGTGAATGGCTTCTGCGATTTTAGCCCTTTTCTGATGGCAATCACATCTTCTTCCCTGGTTTTAGGCCCTTGCAGGAAGGTACCTGGTTTTTTGCCTTTCACCTCTTCCAGACTGTATTCCGTTAGCTTGGTAAATCCTTGATTAACCCATTCTATAGAACCTTTCAGGTCTGTGATGATTACTGCATTATCTGTTTTACTGGCTACCAGTGACAGATTTTCCAGCTCTATTTCCAGCTCTTTTTGTTCCGTGATATCCGTTTCAATGGCAATGAATTTCTCTACATCACCCAATTCATCGAAGATCGGTGTAATCGATAGTGACAACCAATAGCCTCTGCCTGATTTGCTGTAATTGTAAATTTGATGCTTAAACGGCTTCTTGCTATTGATACCTCTTCTGATGGCCATCACATCTTCCTGAGTTGTTTTCTCTCCTTGCAGGAAGTCACCGGGCTTTTTGCCTTTCACCTCTTCGAGAGAGTACTCAGTTAATCTGACAAAACCTTCATTCACCCACTCGATCATCCCGTACTTGTCACTGATAATTACTGCATTATCTGTCCTACTGGCCACCAGAGATAAGTTTTTCATCTGCTCCTGAGACTTTTTCTCCTCAGTAATGTCACTTTCTATGGCAATGAACTTCTCCAATACGCCCTGTTCATTGAACACAGGTGTGATTGAAAGTGACAACCAGTAACCTCTGCCAGACTTACTATAATTATAAATCTCATGTTTGAATGGCTTTTGGGATTTGATACCCCGGCTTATGGCCAGGATATCTTCCCTGCTGGTTTCAGGACCTTGTAAGAAATCCCCGGGCTTTTTGCCCAATACTTCATCGGAAGTATATTCTGTTATCTTTTCAAAACCTTTGTTGACCCACTCAATACAGCCATAACGATCTGATATAATCACTGCATTATCTGTACGACTGGCAACCAGTGAAAGATTTTTGAATTCTTCTTCTTTTTCTTTTAGTTCCGTAATATCATTTTCAATTGCAATGAATTTCTCTACTTCACCTGCCTCATTGAAAATCGGGTTAATGGAAATGTTCAACCAATAGGATCTACCACTTTTGCTGTAGTTGACAATTTCCTGTTTAAATGCTTTTTTGCTCTTAAGACCTTCTCTGATTGCCCGAACATGCTCGATATCAGTATCAGGGCCCTGTAGGAAAGTACCGGGCTTTTTACCCATTACCTCTTCCCTGCTGTACTCCGTGATTCGCTCAAAACCATCATTAACATATAAGATCTGTCCCAGCGGATCGGTAATGATTACCGCATTATCAGTCTTACTGGCCACTATTGAAAGATTTTCCACCTCTTCCCTGATTCTTTCACTTTCTTCCAGTGCTTCTGAGAGCTCTTTTTCTTTGATCAGCAGTTGCTCAGATTGGATGAACTGATCTTCCATCAGTGATCTCAATTCGCTTTCTGCTTCTTCCAGCTCAGTATCACGTTTCTTACTGGCAGTGATGTCTCTCTCAACCGCTATAAACCGCTGTACATCACCATTATCATCGAAGATTGGTGTTATGGAAATACTCAACCAGTACGATTGCCCCGATTTGGAGTAATTGAGGATATCCTGTGTGAAAGGTTTACCCGATTTTAATCCTTCGCGAATAGCAATGACATTTTCCTCACTGGTTTCTTCGCCCTGTAAAAATGTCCCTGGCTTTTTTCCTTTTACCTCATCAAATGTATACTCTGTCAATCTCTCAAATCCTTGGTTGACATATTCAATTTTACCATCTTTATCGGTAATAATGATTGCATTGTCAGTCTTGCTGGCAACCAATGACAAGTTTTTAAATTCATCTTTAGTAGCGGTCAACTCATGCTTGAGTGCATCTATTTCTTCCTGATATTTTTCAGTATCAGCATGGTCAGCAGCGCTACTTTTCAGTTTTTCAACTTCATCTGCAGCAGCTGCTAATTCTGATTCTTTCTCCTTTAAGATTTCTTTTACTACTTCAAATTCTTCGGAGAGTTCTTTGATTTCCGCATTTTTAGCTTCCAGATTGCTGGTAAGAATATTCACTTCTTCCTGTGCTATCTGTGCGCTTTCATCATCTTTATGAGCATTTTGTAAATCAGAAAGCTGACTTTCCAACTCATTAATCAGAATATGGCATTCTTCCAACTTCACTTTGTTGTTTTCAAACTCAGTGAGCATCCCTGCTGGCATCTGCTCTGTTTTCTCCAAAGTGTAACCTACGAGTTGATTACTGTTGGTTACAGGGTTTTGAAAAAAGTTAGCGGAGAAAGTAACTGATTGATAATGATCTTCCCTATTTAGAATCCTGATATCTGTGGTAAACTCGCCGGTATTTCTGAATTGAAGATTTTCGAATCCTGATTTGAATTCTTTCTTATCTTCAGGGTGAATCATCAGAAAAAATGCGTGTAGATCTCTTTTCAGTTCAGACTTGTTGAAACCAAAAATCTCACACCACTCTTTTGAAAATGTAAACTCCTCAGCTTTAGCATCATACTCCCATGTTCCCTGACCGGCACCTTTCATCGCATGCTGTAACCTTCGGTTTTGAAATTTCAAGGATTCAACTTCTTCCTCATACCCTGTCAGTAGTTCTTCTTTTTTGCTGAAGTCCTTTTTCAAATCGCTTAACTCATTTCTTATTTCATCTGCAGCGTTATTGCGATCACCCTGACTGGCAAAATCACGCTCGAGATTGACAATTTGTAGATTGAGTTTTTCAACCTCCTTGTTCAATTTCGATAATTCTACAGATTTAATATCTATAATTTTCTCTTTTAGCATCGATTGCTTGACATGATGGTTTTTGTCATTTTCAATCGATTTTATCTTCTGCTTCAATGAATTCAATTCATCGAAATCGTTCTGATATTTCTGTTCTAAAATCCTGTGATTTTTATTAAGCTGCTCGTGCAGCTTCTTCAATTCCTCGTTTTCAATCAGTAAACTAGAAAGAAGCACTTCTTTGCTCTGCTGTATGGTATGTGGTATATCTTCCATAGGGATACTTTTATTTCTTCGCCAGGGATTTATAAAAAGTCGTCCCTGATTATTTATCTTTTGTTAAAAGGATTACTTATCCTGAATAACCTGATCACTAAATTATCTGAGATGAACAGCTAATGGTATAAGTGATTCCCTTATTAGCTATTAGGATTTGTATAAATTCGACGAATAATCCGGAAGTTTAGGGTATGCCTGACTACATTAGCAGCATGTAGATTTTCGCATAGAGTAATTGCGTTTTTAGGGGCTAATGGCTATAATCTGCTCTATGATTCTTGAAAGGGTAGCGTAAGTGAAAAGACCGAGCCTTCTCCTACCTGTGATTCTACCGAAAGATCACCACCCAGCTCTTCTGCCTGTTTCTTACTGAGATATAAGCCGACTCCTACGCTATCCTGATTGTCATGAAATGTCTGAAAAATCTTAAAAATGTGATCACCGGCTTTCTCCATATCTATACCTAGACCATTGTCGATCACCCGTATAACAATTTGATTTACAATCTTTTGAACCTTCACCACTATTTTAATGGCTCTGTCCGGGTGTCTGTATTTGATAGCATTAGTCAACAGGTTATGAACAATGCTTTCAAGGTATGCTGCGTTAGTTAAAATTGCGTCACTTTCTCCGAGTGACTCATCATCAACTGTGATTGACACGCTACTATTTCCTATTAACACTCCTTCGGTTACCTTTAATATGAAATCTTTTATCGGGATAAGTTCCAACTGAAGATCAATACCTTCTTTCTCAATGGTGAGCAGGCTTTTCAAACCGGAAACAGTTTCCAGTAATTTATTGGAGCTGATGTTTAGCAGGGTGAGGTATTTCTTCTGTCCTTCCGTCACATATTTTGATAATATTCTGGTAAGGCTGTGAATGTTATTGACCTGATTGATCAGGTTATGCGAAACGATATGATTGAAGCTTTCAAGTTTCTCATTCTTTTCTTTCAACTTCGATATATCGTGCTGGATACTAATGAAATCGGTGATTTCATTTTCATCATTAACAACCGGAAATATTTGTAAATCCAACCACATTTTATTCCCGAATTTATCATAGTTGAGTATTTCAACCTCCACGAGCTCTCCCTTTCGAAGACCTTTTCGAATTTCTTCGACAGTTAGGGGATTAGTCTCTTTTCCCTGGAGTACCTCTCCGGGCGTTTTGCCAATAAATTCATCAAAGGAATAACCTGTTGTGGTTTGGATACTTTTGTTAACCCAGGTAACTAAACCATTCTTATCCGTGATGATGATTCCTTGCCTAAATCCGTGGATAAAATTCCCTAAAATATTGCCAATATCTTTATAACGATCAGCCATTTGAAGTAGTGACAAATATACATATATTAAAGCATATTAATTAATTAGAAATCACTATCATTTGATAAGCGGATTATTATTTCCATGAATTAGTCTGTTACCGAAAAAATTTATTTTTTAAGTATAATATATTATCTTCGGATAATATTTGAAAAATTAAAACCTCTTACTCTCTTGCTCTATTTCTCTAAAAGAAGACTGCCAATGCAGTATTCAGTTTTAAATAGTTTATTGAAATCGTTAAACGTTCGGATTTAGCTGCTGTAATCACAAAATAGCTATTACCTTACGGAATGATCAAATTGATTAATTTAGTATTATGAGCAATGCAATTCTAATAGTAGAAGATGATGTAATAGCACAAATGACTTTATCGCAGATGCTAAATGATATGGGCTACCATCAGATTCATACCGCTTCTAAAGAACCTGAAGTTTTCAAAATTTTAGAGCATGAAGACATTAAACTTGTGCTTTTAGATATTTTTATAAAAGGAAAACGATTAGGGATAGAGTTGGCAAATCACATCAATCAGACAACCCGAACCCCTATATTATTCTTAACAGCTTCGTCCGATGTTACTACCTTCCAGCTAATTTCAGAAACTGAACACCTGGCCATTCTGGAGAAACCTTATGATTATGATAAAATCAAATCAAGTGTAGATCAGGCGCTTTCGTCATCTTTGATCCATGAAGACATGACACCTGCAACTGCTGCACTATCTCCGGCATCCATTGATTATGAAACACTATTTTCAACGCCATCCACAGGTTATTGCCTGATCAATGATTTACACCAAATCCTCCTGATCAATGACTATTTCTGTGAAGTTTGTGATTTAAACAAAGAAGTACTGGAAGGAAATGACCTGTCCGAATTGTTCCCTGTACAAGTTATTCAGGATGTGAAAGAAAGATATTTTGACCTTGAACAGGCCCCTCTGCAGGGTCAGTACCAAATGATCCTAAAAAATAATAAGACCATTTATCTGGAACTGACTCTTACAAAAGCCAATATTGAGACAGAAAACAATACTTATTTAATCAGTGCACGAGATATCACCAAAAGCAAGCAGACCGAAGACAGTCTGGAGAAGCTTCAAAAACTGAATAATGACCTTACACACGAGATACATCATAAAATCAAAAATAACCTAAATACGCTTAGTGGTCTTTTATACCTGCAGGAAAGAAATCATCCTGAAAATGAGGCAATTAAAAAGGTACTGAAATACATTAGAGTAAGAGTGGAAATGATTGCCTTTATTGAAAAAAAGTACTTAAATCAGTCCAATATGAATGTACTTGACGCCAGCATATTGCTGCCTTCCGTGGTGTTATTTCTAAAAAATAAACTCAGAGCTTCCGCAAATTACGGTATCCAGGTAAACTCCGATCAATTTGGACTAAACAATAGCAATGCTATTGAGATAAGTCAGGAAATTTGTACCAGACTCATCGACTTATTCGAACAGATTGATGCCCATAAAAGTGAAGAAAAAATCAAAATACACATTGCATTCAACTCCATTGAAGAAACTGTCACCATTAACATCAAAAATGAGTCATTGGATTTGCAGTCGGAGTACAAGCCAATCAGTCTTTATTAAAACAACTTTAAGGTTAAAGCTATGTCACGATTAGACACTTCCGATCATATCCTTCGGAATTTCGGTGATGTTCTTGGCAATGGCAAACTTTACCAGATCTGCAGTAGATTTCAGGTGTAATTTTTTGAGGATGTTGTTTCTATGGGCTTCAACGGTCTTCGGACTAATAAACAGCTGCTCACCAATTTCTTTATTGGAAACACCATTTGAGATCATTTTTAAAACCTGTACCTCTCTTTGCGACAGGTTATCAATTTTTGGAACAGCAAGAGACTCATCATTGACAAAATATTTAAAGATATAGTCTTTGACTTTTTGATCGTAGTATCTTTCTCCTGATGCCAAGGTCGTGATGGCTTCTATCAGAATGGAAATATCTGCATTTTTAGGGATGTAACCATCTATCTCGTTCTTGAAAGCATCTTTTATGTATTCACTGGAGACCTCCATCGACAACATCAATATTCTAACATCAGGAAAGTTCTTTTTAATCTTTTTTGCAACCTCTATACCGTTCATATCCGGCATGATGATATCAAGCAATACAACGTCCGGTTTTATGACTTTAAGCCGTTCCAACATTTTTAATCCTGAATTAACCGTCTCTAAAATATTAAACTGAGGAAAGGATGAAATAACAGACTCCAGCCCTTGTCTTACCATATCATGGTCATCAGCTATTGCTATGTTTATTTGCTTTGTCATATTTTATTGATTTTTGACTGGTATTTTTACTTTTAGATGAGTACCTACACTAACCTTACTGTCTATCTTAAAAAAACCATTTAAAAAACTTACTCGCTGTCTTATATTTTGAAGCCCAATGCCTGCTTTTGTCTGCTGTGAAACATCGAAACCAACTCCATTGTCGATGATATTGATAATGATTTGTTTGTTCTGATATTTGATAGATAAACTAATCTCGTTGGCAGAAGAATATTTCATCGCATTTGACAGCGCTTCCTGAACAATTCTGTAAATCATCTTGGTCATATCATCACTAAGCTGTAATGACTCGGGAATGTCAAATATAAATTTCTCACTGGATTTAATCGCCTTAGTGCATTCGTTCAGCAACTGTGCAATGGAGTTTTCTAGCCCTATCTCCGTCACAATTCTGGAAGACAGATTATGAGTAATTGTTCTTATTTCCTCAATAATCTTATCCATCGTGTCATTTAGCTCCTGAAATTTGCTGAAATCCTGAGTCATCTTAGATAGAGCCAGCATGTACTTGACAGCTATAAGCTTTTGTCCAACGCTATCGTGTAACTCAAGAGAAATTCTTTTTCTTTCTGTATCCTGTCCCCTGATGATAGATTCTTCGTGCTGCATCTCATTGGTAACATCCACTACCACAGCCAGTAGCTTTTTACTTTTGATATCACCATAGGGGTAACCGTACATTTTTAATTTCTTTTTGGTGCTGTTCGAGGTATGAAATGATATTTCAAACTCTCTGTTAAATGTGATGTTTTCATGAATAACATCCAGCACAAAGTTTTGTTCTGATTTATCGATGAGCGAAAAAAATAACCCCTTGGAAAGCTTGTTATTGTCGTTGTGTCCCTCCATTTGACACAACGAAAAAAAGTTGTCCGAACAGACAAGAAATTCTTCTCCTAAATCCCATTCGAAGCTTGCTGTATTTGCAATTCTCTCTATTTTGGAACTCAGATTGATTTTAAAATTATTAATGTGCTCATTTTCTTTTTCCCTGGAAATATCCTGGATAAACCCATGAATAAGACCCTCTTCTTCATTGACCAACGCTCTGATTACCAACCACTTTATCTTACTTTCTACCCTGAACATGATTTCAACTTCATCGGACCTTCTCTTATTGAAAACATTCTCCCAAAAATTATTGAAGTCTTCCTGAAAGTCAGGCAATACGTAATCGGTCAATTCGATGAGTGAATAAATTGTGGTATGATCGTGACCAACAATACTACTTGCTGAGGAACAAAAATGAAATTTCTTGAGCCCATAGCTATATTGCCAATAGCCGTAAGACTTGTCACTTTCATTGTTGATTTTAATTACTTTATTATCAATTGCTTCCACAGCTTTTTATTTAAATTGAAGAGATTCGTAAATATAAAGGAACCCCTTACTTAAAGAATTAGAGGAATTATCTATTAGCAACTAGGGAATCTTTTAATTTGAACCTCCCTCATACCTCCAAAGAATAAAAATGGAGGAATTCCCTAGTGCATTTAGTCAATCCCTTATAAAATTTAAAGGTCGATAATGCTCATCTTTACAACTCGACAAAAATCATATTATGAACAAACCTATGAGAGTAATATTAATAGACGATCACGAAATGGTGTTGCAGGGATTAACTGCTCTACTGAGTTCTCAACCTTATATAAAAGTGGTCAAAACTTATTCCAATGGAAATGACGCTATTAATGAAATTAACTCTACAGAGATAGACATTGTTCTGTCAGATATCAATATGCCTGTTATCAATGGTTTTGATACTGCAAGCGGTATTCTCAAAATCAAACCTCAAACAAAGGTTGTTTTACTTTCAATGGAAATCAGCGAAGCTTATATCCAAAAAGCAAAAGCAGAAGGCATCAAAGGCTATGTTTCCAAAAGAGCACCCATTGAAGATTTATGTGCAACCCTCAAAAATGTTTATTTAGAAAAACAACCTTTCGAATTACTCTGTTAGCTCAGGCAATCAGACAACATACAAGACAATAATAGCAGGTTATGTCAGCTAACTTTTACCTGAGTTTCCTGCTTTATCATCGATAATTCGTCGAGTATTACTTCCAGTACAATATTGTATTCTTTAGTGGTAAGCGCCTGGGTATTACTGATATTCTTATTGATTTTCATAAAACCCCGATTGGTGCCCATTTCCTTGCTTAAATTATGAACATCATTAGCACTGGCCCAGGGATCTGAGTTGGCTGTAATGATAAAATTAGGAACTTTATTTCCTTTGATTTCCTCCCGTGAGAAATGCTGCTCCTGTTGCAAGTTCAATAAAGTTAAGAATGATTGACATCTTCCCATTTTGATCATTAATTTAATCTCCTGATCGATGAGTTGACAATTACTGGCACAACCAATCAACGTTTGTACCACCAAAGATCTCGATTCATCATCAAATCCTTGCTGCATGGCAAACTGAAAGATATCATATTGTATTTTCCGTAAAGACGCGTCCACAAGTTTATTGCTAAAGCCTACCATGATATTGCCTCTGATCAAATCTGTTCGAAGCATTGCTATTTTAAATGCAACCGCGCTACCGACCCCTACAGAAATGAATAAGGCATCAGAGATATTCAAATCATCTAAATCATCGCATAAGCGCCGGGCTATAGTATCAATATCTTTACACTCTGCCTGTAAATAATGATGGAGATTAACCGTTACACAGGTTCGCTTTTCGAGGTAATCTAATTTAAGATCGAACAAATTGTCACTAAAGAATAATCCTTTAATAATGACAATGGTTCCATCACATCTTTTACCCGGATGAATGTTAATTGCTGGTGGTTTCTGATTCATTTTATCTAAATCTGAATTTAAATTTACTCATTAACCAAGCATGAAAGTGAAAAATCTGTTAAAACCAGCACTTTAATCGACGAACTAAAGACTTTACCAGACTAATAACCATTTGATTTTAAAAGGTCTTCCGATCATCGGATTTAATCAAATATTTTATTGCATTATTTTATCATTTGATATGAAATAAATTAGTCAGAACTTTGCAATCTTAAAACTTTATTGGGTTTCTGTTCGATTTCATCATTAGCGTAGCAGCATTACCAAAGGATGGATCCATAGATTTGCCGATCGAAGGTTTCTTCATTGTAATTACTGAGTGCGGTTTTCACTCTTTTTCTCAAAATTCGATTGTACATATCATTCATATATTTCGTCCTGTATCTCCTATTATATTGATCATAATTATAGTACCTGTTGGACAGCAACAATCCTTCAATTTCTGCAATTCTTTTATCGATCTTCGGATCTACTATTTGCTTTCTGGTGATGAATGCCTTCGTATAGGTGATTTTAAAAAAGTATCTGGGCACTCTGCAATAATATCGCTTCACATTTCCCTCCGCAGGTGTCCAGTACCAATCGAAACCTTCATACCATTTCTGTGCCTTTTTAGAGAGCTTATTGTATCTCTTCTGGTTCAGCTTCATGATGCCGGGAAATTGAATGGTATTGTCTTTCCTGTTCTGTCTGTCCCATACTTTATCAGCATGCTTTTTGTCCAATCCCCAGGTATCAATGCCCGAAACTTCCAGAATTTCCCTGAACACGGATGCATCTTTCCGTCTGGCTATGTCATCCCGTAAAGTGAGATGTTTGAACCATCCATGTCTAATCGGTTTTGCCAGTTTTATATAACCCAGTCTAAACCGGGCAGTGTATAACTGCCGTAGTTCTTTCCGCAATTTTCGGACGTCACTTCTGCATTTATCTATTTTATTCAATGGTTTCATTTTTGTTTATTTTCAATAGGGTGAGACTAATTTGTTTGCCCAATAATCAAAATCTATCTCGTCGTACTTTTTAAGTTGATCTTTCACCCTTTTTCTTTTTCTACGATGATAATTGTACGGCACAGTATTCCACTTACCAGCAGATTTCATCCAGTGTCTGTACAACTCATCCCTGAAGTTCTCAGCTTCCAATTCTGCTATCTGTCGTTCCAGTTCAGAATCTCTGATCTGTATTGCTCTTATATACGACCTGCTATAAGTTGTCACAAAATAGTGTCTGGGCACTTTACAATAATATCTTTTCACGTATCCCCGATGGATCATCCATTTCCAGTCGTAACCATCGAAGTACATCCTCGCCTTTTTTGACATCCCTACCAGTTTTTCTCGAAAAAGCAATTCCAGCCCGTCCTTCACCTGATCACTTTTATGACCGCTGTGATATCTCTGCCAGTTTTGATCTGCGCGTTGCTTGGTACTCCCCCAAACTTCAGCACCGCATCTGTCGATAATTTGCTGAAATACATGCGCATCCTTCCGTCTGGCGACATCCTCTCTCAGGGCCAAATGCTTGATCCACCCGTCTTTAATAGGTTTATCAAGTTTTTTATACCCCATTGAACTCCACGCTTTATACAGTTTCTTCAACTCTCTGTCAATGGCGAGGATTCTTTTTTCCCGTTTGGCAATACGATCCCAATACTTCATTTCAACTGACGAAATTTAGGTCCTTCAAATACTTTCACAGCATTGCCTCTTTCCAGTGAAGTGTGTTCCGCCCACTGAGAATCAACCTGTGCTTTTTGTGCTTCCAAAGCATGCGTTTTAAAGGCTTCTTCGAGCTTTCTCAAAGCTTCTTTTTTGTTTTGAGCCTGGGATTTATGCATCGAACAGCTGGCCATAATACCAGAGGGTACATGCTTTACTCTCACTGCAGTTTCTACCTTATTCCTGTGCTGACCACCAGGCCCTGATCCTCTAAAGGTTTCGAAACGCAACTCACTATGCTGAAAACCTTTTGTCTTTTGCGGCTTGAAAAAAGCGACCCCTACATACCAGTTTTTGCGTTTATGAAACTTCCTGTACCTGCTTTTGCCTATCCACTGGATCGTACCCTTCCAGCTCTCCAGCTGTTCTATCACACGATTTCCAGTTACTTCCACAAGTGCCGAGGCAAGTGTTCCATTTTCCGGCCCTTCCTGTCGCTCTATCACCTGACAGCTTAGCTTCAACTGATCGCAATCCGCCTTAATCGTCTTCAATACCTGTGCCACCACCCAGCAACACTCGGCAGGGCCTCTGCCCGAGGTAACCTGAATGAAAAGTGATTCTTCCTGATATTTTTGATGTTTCATTGCCATTAGTTTTTATCCATTCTTACAATTCGTGGCTGAAACTTACCAATGACATCTACCAGGTTTTTCTGACTTTCCATTACCTCTTCTATGTTTTTATAGGCAATTGGCGCCTCATCAACACCTCCACCGATCAATGTAACTTTGTGTTGGCTCAGCATTTTTCTCAAAGCACTTCCTGTAAATGAGTCACGTGCCTTGCTTCTAGACAACCTCCTGCCTGCACCATGTGATGCACTGTGTAACGATGCTTGTTCTCCCCTGCCCCTGACGATGTATCCTGCCGCCGTCATTGATCCCGGGATAATACCAAGCACTCCTTTTGCTGCAGGGGTAGCACCTTTCCGATGAACGATGAGTTCCTCACCATGGTGCCATTCTTTCCATGCAAAATTGTGGTGATTCTCTACTTTGGCAATGGGTTTTATGCCCATATGTTTGGCCAGATTCAGGTGAATCTGATCGTGACAAGCTTTGGCATAATCGCCAGCCAGGTTCATTGAAAGCCAGTATTCCTGCCCTTCTTCACTATCCATATCCAACCAGGCAAGGTGCTGAACCTGCCGGGGCAGCAAGCACTTAGACTTTGCAATTTCAGTGTAATGTTTAGCAAGCATCGCACCGAGACCTCTCGAACCGGAATGGGCCAGAATCCCAACATATTGGCCCGGAGCTATGCCCCAGTCAGAGCCATCAGTGACCTCAACCAAACCAAATTCGACAAAGTGATTTCCGGAACCGGAAGTTCCTAGTTGCTTTACAGCTTTCCCATGAAGTTGTTTCAGTAGTTCCGTTGCACGGAATTCTTCTCTATCCAGAATTTCGTGCTCCTGCGCAAAATTAAGCTCTCCTCCCGTACCAAAATTGGTCTTTTGTTTCAATGCCATTTTCAGCTGATAGCTATATCTGTTGAGAAATCCTTCTTTCAGATCGTACATTGTCAGACTCATCCTGCAACCGATATCCATTCCTACTCCGTACGGAATAATGGCATTTTTTGCAGCCAAAACACCACCTATAGGCAATCCGTAACCCTGGTGGGCATCAGGCATCAATGCTCCGGCTTTTGAAATTGGTAGTCGCATAGCAGACTCCATCTGCTGAAAGGCATTACTGCTGATGTGTTTTCTGCCATATACATTGAACTCTCCGGACTCTTTGTGAATAGCGATTTCCTTTCGGTCCTTCAGCAGAGGCTCCTCCGTGAACTCATCAGCCAAAATGGCAAAGTGCTCATGATTCAGGTATTCTTTATATTGCTCTTTTACATCTGTTAATAATTGTAGTTGCTCCTCTTTGGAAGCATGTTTGTAATGTTTTGACATGATGTCAATTGCCAGTGCAATTGCTCTGTTACTTGAATATTTTAATTTTCTAAGGTCTTTTCCCCTTAACTTAATCTTGCCCATTGAATTATTAGACTTAAGACATCAGACTTTGACCTGGTATCTGTACCGATACTGCGCGAAAGTCTTTTAAAAATTATTTGTGATGATCAGACAGCATCCAGAGATGAATGCTTTACTGAATGTAATCGGGGAAAAAATGTCGATTGAAAGAATTCTCGGTGAGAAAAAGGCACAAAAAAACCCGATCGTCGGATCGGGCAGAATTATCACTATCAGAAGCTTTTGAACTTCTTCATGAATCTGTTCCGATCCTTTTTGCGTTATGTTTTTTCTGCACCATCATTTTGATCCTCCTTTCTGATTTTGGAGTTACTTTTTGATACGGCAAAGCTAGAATAAAGTTTTAGAAAAATCCAAACGCACTGATCAAAAACCCGCTGTATCGAACTTCAAAATCTCTCTATCAATATTTATAAATAATTGATTTTCAAACTCTTGAAAAATATTCTCATTGAAAAATATTTTTTCAGAATTTCTCATATCCCGGAGAAATTTCACCCTTGCCGGAATAAAAATCTCATCAGGAAACCAGGAAAACTCTTCTCTGATCTGCTGGCAATATTCTTGAAATCTTACTGGTTTTGCGCCTAGTATTGCTCTGTCAATATCTAAAAAAGTCGTCAGCTAATTGGGAATATTTTCATCAAACCATTCATGCTTTTGTGTTGCGAGAATGATTTCTTCTACACCCTCAATAATTGTATTCGGCACCTTCAATCCGACCATTGATTCTGCTGCAAATTGGGCACTTCTGATTTCATTATCCGTGCGGCCCGGCACATAAATCACGTCATGGTAAAATGCTGTAAAAATATGCACATCCTGATGTTCTTCATTGGTATATTGATCGATGAGCTCTAATAGCTCCACAATGTGCTGACAATTGTGGTAATGTCGGTGAGTTTCCTGATACCGGGAAATGATTTCTGATAGTTCGCAGGCAATTAGATCTGTGTCAGTTGTATATTTTGAACAAGTTGTTTCCCACGATACTCGAAGTATCTCTAATTCTTTATTATTCATCATGCAACAAAGTTAAAAGTGACAAAGTCGTGATGCATTGATGTATGGTAAGGAATCAATTTTGATCGTAGTAAATGAAAAATGCTGTCTTCGAATTTGGTGAAGACAGCATTTAAAAACTGATTCTAATGATCTATTAACAGTCGTCGGGACAGTGCAGCATACTTGGACAGTATAGCACAACATTTGTAGGGCAGAAAACACTACCGCAATCTGTTACGCTGGGGTTTTGATGTAATACTCCACCTGCGATAGTCTGCTTGTTTAGCTCTTCATTATCCGTTACAAAACTTTTGAGTTTTAGTTTTTCCAATTTGATTTTTCCTGATTTCATAGTAATGATAATTAAGTATGTTCTCTACTCTGTTACTGGCTTTTCGAGTCTCGCCATTTAAGCAATTGCAATACCAATGTAGCACATGAATTAAAACAGACCTAACCATCTGATAGCTAATGAATTGAAGTGTAATGAAAAGAGAATAAAAGCTAAAAAAATCGGTTTAAAGTCACCAGGATCCTTTTCTAATTCTACTCAGTGATTCAGGAGTAATCCCCAGCCAGGAGGCAATGTAATGATGCGGGATGCGGTTGATTAAGCCGGGATACATTTTCAAAAAAGATTCATACCTCGACCCTGCTGAAGCAACCTGCAACGAGTCTATTCTCGTCATCGCCTGCAGGTAATTGTATTCGGCAAGTTTGCGCCCCAACCTTTCGAAAACAGGTGAAGATTCAAAAATACGTTCAAGGTTAGCTTTTGTAATGATGAGCATTTCAGCATTTTCGATGGCCTCCACATATTCTGTTGAACAAGTATCGGTTAGGTAACTTTTAAATGACGTGACAATGGGGTTTCTGTCAGTGGAATTGAAATAGTTGGTCACCTCTCTCCCGTCTTTGATTTCATAGACCCTCATCACGCCACTTAGAATAAAACCAAGCTGGTTCGCCCGATTGCCAGCTTCTATAAAAAGCTCCCCTTTTTCAAAGAGGCGAGTTTGAGCCTGTAAAATAAGTGCTGATAAATCCTGATCAGGGATATGAGCGAATTGGTTTAGAAACTTACTGAGTTTTTCCACTGTCAAATCTTTAATTGGTCAAATCAAAAATAAATGTTCCTATTTCAGT
>JBCBHL010000031.1:0-32183 GCA_038525605.1 Bacteroidota bacterium | reverse complement strand
GCGACATTACTAGATATCAAAATTACGTAACCAAACTTAGTATTTCGCATATTTAGCAGAAACAAACAAAGCAGAGATTGAAGTGAAAATTTAAGTTTGTTTAACCTTCACTACTATGATTGAAGATAATCAATTGATTAGTAGATGTTTATAATTTTTTCTAATGACTGATCTAAATATTGTGCAAAATTGAAAAAAAATATTCTAATAGCCGATCTAATTACTATAGTGCAATCTAATCTGCTTTAAATTACATGAAAAGCCAAATATTAGTTTGTCAAATGGTGTGTTAGTAGTTGATTTATTTTTATCATTTGCTAATTCATTGTTTTAATGACTTACATAGATGCACCGATGAACCGGGATCATTTTCGGTTAAATGTATAATGGTGATTAATGTAGTTGAAAAGATGATTGACTCTTTGTCGAGTCTTTATGTCACATCGACTCATTTACAGAACTTAAACGTTTGCAGATAACGGAATGATGAAGCTGTCTCAATATTCTCCAATTTATTCTATCTGAAAATGAGTTTCATTCTCTTTTTTGGGTGAAATTTGAGACAACCTCTAATTTTTCGGTTGTGATGATAATTAATGACCAACTTAACTTTTCAAAAAATTGGAATTTTAATACCATAATTCCGCGAAAAGGTGAGATAGTTGGTTCAAATTGTCGATCATTTTTGCCTTAGCATAAGCATACACTATTCACACATACTCCAAGTTGTCCGTTAGGCATGTAACAAGACCGCAAGTTTGTGCCAGGAGTGCAAACTGGTACTGGAGCTCCTCCGATTCCACCGTTGATAGATTTTTGTCCGTTCTTTGAAATAGAATTCGAACCTTTGATTTTTGAGATGTTCTTTAACATAATCTTTGTGTTTTTTATAAAAAATAGAAATAAGAAGCTTTCGATAGCTTTTGTCCCTTTGAGTCATTTTCTGATGATCTACAGATTGTTTGTTTAACAATCAGATATAACGGTAAGGTTTGTAACAGATGAGGTATGTACTGCTTTCACATCTACGATACATCGCCTCTGTTGGAAGTAGTAAAATGCTATCCTTTGGTTTCAGCAATACTTCCCTAAGTAGCTAAAGCTAATTATAGCAATATCGAAGAGCATGGAACTAAAAGTTTAATTCCATGCAATCGATATAATAATTGTAATAGTGTTGATATTTAGTACACTGTAAAGCGAGGTGACTAGCAGTCGTAGCACTCGCCACCCATGCAGGTTCCTAAGTTCCCTGATGGTGCGGCACATTGCCACCCATCCATGTGGGGCTCGCAGACAAATACAATATAACCTCCGTTAATTGCCTTTTGCTTTTGTTTGGACAACTTAGAAGAACCCTGAACGTTTTTTAGATTTTTAAGCATAATAGTAATCTTTTAATGAATGAAATTAGTTGAGCTATTTTAATAAATTCGTCGATTTCCACTCAACCGTTGTTTACAATATAACAAAATAATCTCAAAATATTGTTTCAGAACTTGAATTCTTCCAATTGATAACCTGTAGGAAATATGAAGAATTGATTTACTTTCCGCAATTTCAATTGGCGTTCATAGCAAAATTAGAATTTTAATGATCAATTTTGAGTAGACAATTCGAAGTTGATGACTTCACTAATATTCTGCCTGACATCCTGTCCATTTTGCTAATACAGAATTCTGTAATCTCTTAAACTTGCTAGTGTTTAGTCATCATTTTTAGAAAAACTATTTTAAATCTTAACTGCTTGGCAAAGAATTTGACAAGAAGGTTCAAGACGTTCATTTTTTTAAAATAACTACTTATGAAATTTATATTTACAGCAACAGTAATCTTTTTTGTATGTCTGCTTCCACATCATTCAAATGCACAGTTTTCTCCATCGATGCAATTTTCGAGCTCTTCAATGAAGCTTGATTGGAAAATGGATGGAGGATCAAATATGGATGACATTGCTCAAATCAGTTCGGTGGGATTTGGTCCGGCAGTTAGCATGGAGTCCAAACGATTTTTATTCCAGGGAGCAGTATTGAGACACTTCAATAGTGATGGAGGGAGCTTGATTGGTGAGGATTTTAGTGGATCTCTGACTCGTATTCCTAGCGAATTCTTTTTTGTTTTAGGATATAAGATCAATGCCCATAAAAATATCCAATACTACCCAATATTTACCTATGGAAGATATCACCTGAGGTTGAAGACAGAAACTATTGTCGATGATGTCAAAACCACAGAAACTGACAACATCATATTTGATCAGTTTGGAGGTGGATTAGGTGCTCAATATAGAATTGAAAAACTGAAGTTTGATCTGCAGGCAAAAGTCAAGTCTGCTTCGGGTCGCTATCAGGGAGGTGATTTCATCGGTGCTGATTTGAGTATCGGGTTATCTGTAGGCTACATATTGTAGAGAGTATTAACAGGTTTTTAGAGTTTACAGGCACCAACTTCTGGTGCCTTTTTTTGTAGCTAATTGATTTTCTGCACTTTAGCATTGTTATCAAACTATTTTTGATGCATGTATGTTAGTCAATTGAGTTTTAATTTTTAGAATAGATAGAAGCATGCCCGAATTATCAATTACACTTAGTCAGCAAGGAGATACTGCCGTCAACGGAAAACTTGGTGATCATTCAGTAACTATCGACCGCCCCGTGGAAAAAGGCGGTGGCAATTTAGGAGCTATGGGAGGCCAATACCTGGTGGCTAGCATTGGAGGATGTTTTTCAAGTACCTTCTTTGCTGCGGCAAAATCGAGAGATATAGCAGTTGAAGGTTTCGAAGTAGAAGTATTAGCAGGTTTGTCAGAACAGCTACCAAAACGTTTCGATAAAATTTCAATCAAAGCAAGCTACGATAGTTGTAGTGCACCGGAGGAATTTGGCAAGCTGCTTGAAATTGCTGAAAAAGGCTGTATTGCACTAAATACAGTAAAAGGCGGCTTACCAGTAACCGTTGAGGCTCGTTAAAAATGTGTCACTGAACATACATAATTAGTGAAATGCTCCCAATTTCAGTGTTTTACTGATCTAAATTTGTAAATTAAGCTTCATTCCTCATTTTTTATAGATAGGCATTAGAGGCTACTCAACTAGATTTTGCAGACAAAATGGAGCTTACAGCAGAGTATTGGTTTATGTTTCCAGTGGCAATTATGGTTTCTACCATTGCTATGTCTACAGGAGTTGGAGGTGCTGTATTTTTCTCTCCTATTTACATTCTTATTTTGGGTCTTGATCCTTCCGTGGCTATCGGAACTGCTCTGACCACTCAGTTGTTTGGTGTCAGTTCCGGGTTTTACGCTTATGCGAAAGCAGGACTAATCGATTATCGGCTTGGAAAGTCCCTTTTAATATATAGTATCCCGTTTGCGATTCTCGGTTCCATGATCAGCAGTTACATCAATTCCGATCTTTTGAAAGCAATTTTTGCCATCGGCATCATATTTATCGGTATACAACTTTTTAGGAGCTGGCAGGAGAAGCGCAAGTCTAAAACGGCAAGTGATCAGCAAAACCAATTTGACTATACGCTTACTGATAAAGCAGGCAAGAACTATCAATACAATATCGTACAACCCATGCTAGGGAAACTATTTGCAGCAATAGGAGGGGGTTTTCTGGGCATGATATCCGTTGGCCTGGCTGAATTACAGGAATACCACCTGGTGGTCAGGTCAAAGGTACCACTGGTGATTGCAGTGGCTACATCAATTTTTGTTGCATCTTTGACTGTAATGGTCGCTTCTGCTGGTCATTTTTACAATTTTTTAGTAAATTCATCAGCAGAGACACTCAACACGGTATTAAAGGTGATCATTTTTTCAATTCCCGGTGTTTTGATTGGCGGTCAGATTGGGCCTAGAATACAAAAACATTTTTCACCTGCCGGACTGAAGTTATTTATTTCAGCATTATTTTTCTTTATCGGTTTTTCTTTAATTTTTTCACTGATATGGCAGTAATATTTCATTCACGCATCTTCAAACATTTTTTACTCATAGGCATTTTTGCATTATTCCTTTCGGTTTTTAACGCAAATGCTCAGTCAGTTCTCGTTGGCGGTGCAGTTGTCTACGGTGATGATGTGGAACAGTTGGGCGTACACTTACGAGGATATTATAACTTAAGGAATGAAAGAATTTGTTTCGGTCCTGAGTATTCACATTTTTTCACTGCCAACTTTTCAAAGGATGGCGGGCAGGCAACCAAAAAGCTCAAGGAGTATAATTTCAATATTCACTATGTATTTGAGTTAAATGAAACTCTGGGGTTTTATCCGCTGACAGGTCTCAACTACAGTACGGAAATTGAAGAACAGGAAACCTTAGTTGGGTGGCGATCTTTTAAAGAAGATGCGTTGGGTGTTAACCTGGGCTTTGGATTTCACAAAGTGGTGGGTAGGTCTGTATTATTTGTCGAATTCGATCACCTGTTTAGTGAATTAAGTCAGAATTCAGCGCTCATTGGTTTATTCTACAACCTCAGTAAAAAGAATGAGCATGGGGAATAAGCTGGAAAACGTTAGAGGTTTTGATTTGGAGTTGATGAAAAGTACCCGTGAGCAGTTGCACCAGGCGGTTCAGCTGGTTAGTGCAGTGCCACGCTCATATCTACCACACGACCCTTCTGATGAGTTGGCAAGCTTAAGCTGGCATGAAGAAAGAGAGGCGCTGGAGTCAAAGCAGGTGGCAGGATTCGTATTTAGTCTGTCTCTAAAAGAGATGTATGTGAGTATCCTCAATAATGATCAGGAATTTGAAGCACTTGCGCTTGAAGGAAAATCTGTGAATCAGGGTTTACGTTGGCTAAAAGAGCATGTAAATAAGTTTGGCCTGGCGGAGGAGCAATTGCATTTAAAGCTTCCATATGAAATTGGTATTGACAACTTTGATACTTCTCTGAAGTTTCACACGGAAACTCAGCAGGAGCTTAGCAACTTATATGCTGGTGCAAAGGCGATTCTGGATCAGGTAGTAAAAGAAAATATGGAGGCTTCTGCCATCAGGTGTTGGCCTCATCATTTTGATATCGCGACTCTTATTCCGTTACAAGAAAATGAGAATGGGGAGGTGACCAGTAGCCTTGGTGTGGGGTTTTCTCCTGGTGATCAGGTAATTAGCCAACCATATTTCTATGTAAATATCTGGCCTGATTCCTTATTAAGTGATTTGAATAAACATGATCTTTGGGCAGGTCATTGGAATGACACAGAATGGTCTGGAGCTGTACTACATTACCAAGATTTGTTAAAAGCCAGCGATGTTACTAAAACGGTTCAGCATTTCATTTCGACAACCATATCCAGATTCAGAAATAGTAGATGATTTACTGACTTTTTGGTCAGGATAATCCCTTTCAATTGGCGATAACTGATTGGTTTAACTAACCTGTTTAGAAGGTTAAGAATATTTAGGTTATCCGGTGATTGGGAAACCGTATGAAAGGATGGACAAAATCATTGACATCTGATGAAAGGCATCATTTTTTTTATTTGATCATGATGAAAATCATGGAAGATTCGATAAATTTAGATAATTGATGATTTGATCAACTTTTATAAAGACATAAATAACACAAACAATGAATATCAAACAAAGCCTTGAAGAAAACAAAGCAGAAATCCTGAAGAATCTGCCAGAGGAATTTCATGCGGATTTTGAAAAGAATTTACAGGATGCTCCGGAGAAAGATGCCATTCAATCTGTATCTGAAGTACAAAAAGAGGTGGCGGCTGCTTTGCCTGAAGATCTGAAAAAAGATGCGGACGATATCAGTAGCGAGATTTCAGAAGGTGCTCCGGTGGGGGCGGCATCAAAAGAAGAAGAGAAAGCTGCTATACTTGCTGCTCTTCCAGATGACCTAAAAGCAGAATTTGAAAAGAACTGGAAAGGATAACAGTGTTGTGTCATCATAGATATGCTAAACCTGATCATGAGATCAGGTTTTTTCCGTTGTATCCTCTCGGATACTGCCATTACTGTCAAAGTAGGTAATCCAACTATTAAAAATGACCGATACTATTCGTGCATTTAAATCATATTGAGTACAGAGATCAAATTTTCCTCGGTTTCCAGGTTTAATTTCTTTCTCAGGCGATACCTGTTCATGTCCACACTTTTTGAGGCAATTCCTGTAATGGATGAAATTTCCTTCGAGCTTAGTCCGAGTCGCAGAAGTACCGCCAGCCTTTTCTCGTTTTGCGTCAGACCGTCAAATTTCTTCTCCAGTTTCGTATAAAACGATTCGTAAACACTATTCACGTGAGCGTCAAATTCCAATTGATGTTTGGTGATGAACTTGTTGGCTTTCAGCTTTTTAGATAAATCTTTAATGTTGTTATCCTCCTTCAATCTGGTCTTTGACCACCTGTCAACTTCGGTTGTGATTTCAGACATAAAATCGTTTTTCTCGACGATCTGTAAGGCGAAATTGATCAACTCTTTGTTTTTGGATTTTAACTCACTTTGAAGGATTTGCTTTTGCGCCTGTTCATTCTTTAGTTTTTGTTGAGAGAGCTCCTGCTTTATTTTAACTCTTTTGTAAATCATCAGTATACTGAATATCAACAATAGAATGATGACTGCAAGGGCAATACTCACATTGATTTGATTTTGAATTTTTGCTTCATCCAACGCTGCTTCTTTTTTCAAAAGATCATTCTCCCGCTCTTTATCAGCAACATCAAATTGGATGTGTAATCTGGCAATTTCTTTATTTTTGCTGACACTGACTGAGCTATCACGATATTGTTGATATTTCTTCAGATAGCTGACTGCATCTTTATATTCACTTTTATCGATATACAAGTTTGACAGTAAATCAGCAGATTCTGATGCCATTCTGAATATGTTTTTATGAACAGCATCTCGAAAGACCTCATCTGCCAGCTTTATACTTTTATCAAAGTTTTGTTGTTGCCTGTAAACTCTTGCCAGGTCAAGTTTGGTCTGATTGAGATAATCACTGTATTTGTTTTCAATCTGGATATCAAAGGCTTTCTGTAGATAAAAGAGCGCTGAATCATATTGAAATGCTTTCAAGTAATAATAGCCCAGGTCAGTAGCATAAAATGACATGAAATCTTTATCGTTCGGTCTGTTGGCAACTGTCCTTTTATAGGCTTTAACAGTATAATATTTCGCGCTATCGTACTTGCCCTCCGCTGCATATACTTCACCGATGTTTGCGTAATTATTGGTGATGTTTCTATCCAACCCGTAAGTGAGTCTTTCAGGGTTTTTTGACGTCTCAAGATTTATTTTGAGGGATTTAAAGTAATAATATTTGGCACTTTCAAAGTCTTCCAAACCTTCAAAATAGCTAACTCCCATGTTGTTGTAAACTGCTGAAATAGCACCTGATACCTTAGGGTTCTTTTCATAGGCTTCCTTTTGCTTTAAGTAGTAAAATAAAGATTTCTCAAAATCGCCTATACGCCTATGGATTTCAGCAGCTTCAAAATAGCAGGAAGCCATTCTGTATTTAATTGTCAGATCTGCAACTGCCTGTTCATCCGTGCTATCGATCCCGGATATGGCAGTTGCAAACATTGTTTCCAACTTATTGATGCATGCGAGTGCCTTTCGAAATTCGCCGTTGTATTTGTAATATGTCGCATATCGCAATTGCAGCTTGGCTTCATATTTTCGCGCTCCCTGACTATTGACAATTGATGAAGCAGTGTCCAGGTAGGCAATTGCTTTTGGAGGCGATTTTTTATAGCTATGACCGGCCAGCCATAGGTAAACCTTTACCTTCGCATCTCCGGTAATATTAGGGTTTTTAGCTACTATCAACATGCTGTCAAACTTGTCAGAGGCAAGGACAAAGTCGGATAAAACAAGAGCAAAAAGTAAAACAATTAATTGCTTCATATATAAAACTGGTTTAAAAGAAGTTGTAGAGTTAGCAAAGGCTGTATAATTTCATTTAAGGCCATTCTACCTGTCAAATGTAGAGAATTTTCTGCCCATATAATTCAATTGTAGAGATGATGTAGAGATGATAAAATAGACCTGATTTCTGCTTTAAAGTTTATTTGTCTAGTGAGTAAACAAAAATATGAAGCAAAATGAGCAAAAAGTTATTATTTGTATTATACCTGATTTTTCAAGTTGGATTTTTGTTTGGACAGGAATCAGATATTGTAATTTTTTCGGAAGCTGGTGAGCGGTTTTACCTAAAAGTGAATGGTAATAATATCAATGATGAACCCCAATCCAGAGTGGAGGCTTTTAACCTGACAGGGGATATGGCAATGATCAGAGTAACATTTGAAACCGCCGGAGCACCGGTTCTGTCGCGTCAAATGCTATTGGAAAATGGTATGTTAACCACGGCTACTGTCAAAAAGAACCGAAAGGGGAAATATATATTGAGGAATGTCAGTATAGCTCCCAAAAAAGAAAGAACAGAAAGGACGGTTGAGGTTCCTGTTGTTCATCAAACTACCAGAAAAGAAGTCGATCCTTCACCGGAGACGCAGTATACCCCTCATCAGACTACAGAAGAGGTAGTGACAGAAACTCCGGGAACAGATTTGCTGAAAGTAAAGTATGATGAGGAAGGTGAGGTGTCTGTGAAGTTTAACATGCCTGGAAGCCGGATCAAAAAGGAGAAAAAAACATCAAGTGTTGTTAACAGCCCTGAAAAGGAAACTGCCATTCAGGCAAGGGTAGAAGGAAATAAAATTCTGCTAAGCGATGGCAGAACACTCGACTGGAAATATACCAAAACAAAGAGGCTTACAGGAGTAGAGGTTGAGATGAAAGACCCGATAAATGCACAAATTGCTATTTCATATGATGGCAAAGTTGCCTATGAATCAGAAGTTCCGTTTTTCTACAGAGAACCTGATTGGAAGAAATCCAGAGATTACTTCAAAGTATCGGTGAGAGAACCCAATGGAAACAGGTGGAGCGTGAAATTGCAGCATTCCAGTAACTACCGCATTTTGATTGATAACCTGACTGGTGCAGGCCAAACTGAAACTGTGGTAGTGGAAGAAATCACTGAGAAAACAAAAACAGCTCCTCCGGCGGTGCCCGTTTGTAACAATATAACCCAGGAAAACCTAGAAAGAGCTATCCAATCTATCAACAATAAGTCATTTGCTGAAGAGAAGATGACGGTAGCTAATCAGGTTGTCAATGCCAACTGTTTTTCTGTTGACCAGGTCAGAAAACTCATGCAACAATTTATCTATGAATCTGACAAAATCAAATTAGCCAAACTGCTATATCCAAAAACAACGGATCAGAACAACTTCTACCAGGTAAACGATGAGTTCACCTATTCAGATTCAGTGGACGAGCTAAACAGGTTTCTGCAAAGTCAATAAGCCATCATGCGATTTTTGATCATTATAGCGCTAGTGCTGACAATGAACCAGGCTTTTGCGCAAAAGAAAGCTTACAATAAGGGATTAAAGTTGGAAGCGGCAGGTAATATCTCAGGTGCCATCGAACAATATAAAAACGCCTTGTATAAAAACATGAGTTATGGCAAAGCCAGAGAAGCCCTTGAGAGGACAACCACAAAAAGAGTTGACCAATTGCTACAAGATCATTTTATTGCTACTGAAGGAAATCTGCAGACTACTAAAGAATCTGTCAATAGTGCCAACAGAATCATTGAGCTGATCGAAGAGATGAAATACTTTTCGATTGATATTGATTTACCTAAATATCAGGTTGCCAATCTTTCAAAAGATAGACGACTATTAAGCGGGCAAAAGATTTCTGAAGCTAATGCACTGATCGTTGCACAGAAATATGATGAGGCTAAGTCGTTGGTAGACAGTATTTTAATCTCTAATCCAGCCCACTCTCAAGCGTTAGAGATTCAAAAAGAAATCAAGTTAGCATTGTTGGAGAAAGAGGCAAAGTTTGCATTTGACCGGAAAAAGTATCTGATGGCTTTTGACGCTTATCAGCAACTAAGCGAACTGAATCCTGACAATTCGGAGTATCGCAAGCAATTGGAAGCAATTGAAAGCCGCGGGAGGTATGCAATTGCCATAGTGGATGTTAGTGAAGTCTATGAAAATATTTCTTCGTCTTTGAAATCTTCCGTGATCGCTGAAATCAGTGGCTGGAAACATCCAATGTTGGAATTAATGGAGAGAGGTGATCTGGATCTTTTGATTGAAGAACAGAAACAATCTCTGAGTTCTTTATTCGACGAAACATCAATCCCTGTACCGGGGAATTTGAAAGGAATTAAAAACATGCTGTTGATGAAAGTAGAAGACTTCTCAACTGACAGGAATTCTGATGTTGCAGTGCAAAAAGTAGCATATCGTCAGATCAAAGAAAGAACCTATAATAACAATGGCGACTGGAGAGATCGTAAGGATTATCAACCTGTCACGTATCAGGAGATGACAAGCAGGCTGGTGGTTAGCGCAACTGTTCAGTACAAGGTTTTGGAAGTTGAGACCGGTCGGGTATTGTATGCAGGAAAAATCCGGGATCTGGCGAAAGATGAGCAGGTAGTTCCACAATTTGAAGGTAACCCAAATGAGCTGTTTCCTGTAGAATCTGGCAGGATCATCATTTCCGGCGATAAGCTGACGCAATACCGATCTTCTTTTGTAAAACAAGGTCAATTAAAATCAGTAGCGATGTTATTGAAGGAACTGGAAAGCAAAATTGCCGCTAAGGTGGCCAATGATATCAGGCAGAACTTATGATGAAACTGGTTGCCCATATCGTTGTTGGCATGCTATTGACTTCCTGTTCCATTCAGCGACTTGCCGGAGATTCGGCAAATGTTCAGAATGATTTGCACAATGCTAAAAATGAGTCCGAGGAAACCATTGAAAGACCGATATGGGTGAAGAACAAACCCGATATTCCGGGACATTACGTCGGTATTGGCAGTGCCAGAACTCTCCATCCTGATTTTATGCGAATGGCAAAAGAAAAGGCTTTGGAGGATCTGGCATCAGAAATTAGTATTCAACTGTCAGCAGAAACTAAATATTCTCAATCTGAGTATGGACAGCAGGTGGCTGAATACTTTTCACAATCTATCAGAACAAGCGTTACCGATAAGCTTTCAGGCTATGTGAAGGTAGACGAATGGAGTGATGGTGAAAGATATTGGATCAGCTATAAGCTTTCAGATGACGAATACAGGAAAGAAAAGGCTATAAAAAGAATGGCCATTGAGAAAAAGGCTACTGCTTACTTTGAAAGCGCTTTGCAGCGTCGGGATGATCATCAATATTATGAAGCAATCAATCTTTTTCTAAAGACGCTGGATGTCTTATTCTCAGCCCCTGATGAAACATTTTTTCAGACCATCAATGAAAGAGAGACTTTATTGATTCCCTATTGTATCAAGTCTGTTAACCAGATCATTTCACAAGTGAAGCCCCGGCATGATGCAATTGTTTTAGATCCAGTCAATGGAAAACCTGCCAGTATTTCCTTTTCAATTAATGAAATTTCGGCAAGTGGGTTCCGAATGGCAGTAGGCGGTACCGACTTTGATCTTTCAATTGACGGTACTTTATACTTAAAGGAATCAGAAATTGTGAGTAAAAAGATTCTGAAAATCAGCCTGATGAATAATTTCTATCAATTTGGAAATAACGTTCGATACAAGCAATTGATAGAACAGCTTTTACTGTTTCCTGTATATAACATCACGATCAGTAGTAAACCAGTAAGCTTCGAATTGGTGGGTTATGATTTTCTGGAAGGCGACACCATTGCGGATCAGAGAGTTAAACCATTTTTAATTAAGCATCTGGCTGAGGCAGGCATCATGATCGCCAAAAGTGAAGAAACTGGATACCGATTGAATTATCAGCTACAAACTGATCAAAAACTGATAGAAAACGGGTTGTTTACAGTCCGTGTCAGCCTCAGTATTTCACTGGTGGACAGTCAGGGTAAGGTCCGTTATTCTGACAGATTAGACAATATCAAAGGCATTCATAATTCCTATGCTAATGCCTATACACAGGCAGTGGGAAAAATCAGGTTAAAGCTAAAAGAACAGCTGATTTTACCACTGATTGATCAATTATTTTAAAACAAATTAAGATGAAAAAAACACTTATTTTCGGCATCATATTCATAGCACAGCTTTTTTACCTAAGCGGTTGTAAATCAAATAAAACTGCGGTCAAAGTTCCGAAAGGGGAGGTAGAAGTAATAGTTCCTTGCTCGGGAAGCGCCTACTTTACTACGTCGGAAGCCTTTCGGGCCAATTCTCTGGGAGAAAGTCTCGATCAGGTGATTTCAAAGAAAAAGGCAATGACAAATGTGCGGGCACAATTAGCGGCCAGCATAGAAACAACAGTCAAGACAGTAACCGATAACTACCTCAACTCAAGAGAGTTGAACAATAGAGAGGAAGCTACCGAACGGTTTGAAACGCTTAACAGAGAAATTGTTAACCAGACCTTATCCGGAATCAAGGTAGTTTGTGAAAAGATGACCCGTACCGCTGAGGGACGGTATAAGACTTATTTGGCAGTAGAGCTATCAGCAACGGACCTTGTAACAGAATACGATGCGAAACTTACTAAAGATGAAAGGCTTAGAATCGATTATGATTACGAGAAATTCAAAAAGACTTTTGAAGATGAAATGAGTAAATTAGGCAAATAATCATTTAAATCATGGTATGGTTAGTTACCAAACTGCCATTAAGAAAATATCATAAACCCTGGCCGATTGCGCCGGGGTTTTTTCTTCTTAAGTAATCATCAAATATAGAAATAGGATAATCAATAGCACTGCCGTTATCTGAATCCAAATACTCGTTTTGGGAAACTCGTATTGGCAAATTGGACAAGTCTTACTTTTTGCGTCTATTTCCATGGCACAGGAAGGGCACTCTTTTGTTTTCATAAGAGCAATATAGAAAATATAGTTTAAATGAATTTTTTTGCATTGATAACCATCCTTTTGATTTTCAAATTTTCTAGCTGAATATCTGATCAAGATTTTTTTACAACCTGTCGTTCAAATCTCTGAACCAGGGTTCATAAAAGCATCTATAATGATGTTTTTCAAATGGTCGGTTGGATTTTTTACTGAACAAAGAGGTATCTTAATGTTCAAGATAAATTTTTTACCAAGCAGACACTTTTATGGGGATCAATTTTAACCACCTTGTAAGCTTTAATGAGTTTAAGAATGATGCGCCAAGGGAAACTAAAAAGCAGGTTTTCAAACTAGCTGAGCAGGTGATGACGCCAGTATTTCAGCAATCAACGTATCGGCAGTTTTCTACATTTATCATCACTACGACCTGTCCTGATAGTCTTGCACCGTCACTGGGGCAGGCATTGGCAGACAAATTCAATGATGAGTTGGGCAGTGCACAGATTATAGACATGGTTCAAGGCTGTGCAGGAGGGGTGAGTTCAATGATTCTGGCCAGTCAGCTGGCAGCAAGTAAAAAGGAACCTGTACTGTTGGTAAATACTGATGCTGCAAAAAAGGCTACTTCTGCATCCAGTAAAATCCATGAAATCTTTAGCAATGGTTCCTTCGCTTGTGTGGTCGAAAGTGATAACGGGAGCAAAGGGTTGCTACATTCCAGGTCTCAGCAATACAAAGGCCTCTCAGATGTGGTAACTGTAAAGTTGGGCCATGATGCGGATCAATACATTATGGGGAAGAAAGACATTGCCAGCGACCCCAGAAAACACCTGGGACTGGAGATGAACCAGCTGATGGCATTGAGGTTGTTAAGAAAGGCGGAGGAATTTTTCAATGATTTTGTATCCGAATCAGAAAAACCGGATGTTTTGTTACTGCACCAGGTAAACCCGTATATATTGAGTAAACTTGAAAAGCTATTTAGCAAATATCAGGTTGAATTCATCAATGTAGCAGACCAGATCGGAAATTGTGGCTCTGCAACCACTGGGTTGGCATTTCACATGACCTTTGATCAAATGAAGGGCAAGAAAGTGATGATTTGCAGCTTCGGAACGGGTGGATTAATCACAGCGGGTATGTGGCAATTTTAAAAGTTTGAAAGATGGAAGTAATCAACGATTTTTTCAGTGATAAATCCTGGCTTAGTATCTGGCTGATATCGGCAGTTGCCTATCTCATCATGGCTTACGGTATCGCATTTTTTGTATTTGTGGTATTGTACAGGCTTTTTAAAAAGGAAGCTCATCCCAGAAAGATTCAAACAGCATATGCCTCCGATAAGATGGTCAATTTTGAATTTCGAATGTCCTTTACAACGCTGTTTATGCATACACTTGCCGGACTGATAGTAATCTATTTCGCCAGTAATGGCCATACTTTCGTATATACCGATATGTCGGATCATGGATTGGGATATTTCATTCTGAGTATCGGATTGATGATCATTTTGCATGACACCTATTTTTACTGGACGCATCGGTTGATGCATTTGCCAAAGCTATATCCGATCATACACAGAACGCATCACATTTCTATAAACCCTTCGCCGTGGGCAGCCTATTCTGGCGATCCGTGGGAAGCGGCTATTGCAGGAGGGATATTTCCGCTCATAGCATGGACAATCCCTGCACATTGGCTGGCGATGGTCATCTTTTTAATTTACATGCTTTTTATGAGCGTAATGGGGCATGCAGGGTTCGAGTTCTACCCGAAAGGTTTTAGCAAAAGCTGGATAGGCAGATGGCAGACAACCGCTTCACATCACAATATGCACCATCAGTATTTTGAAGGTAATTATGGCATTTATTTCAACTTCTGGGATAAGCTGATGAAAACCGAACGACATGATTACCATGAGCAATATGATCGGCTATTTGAAGATGCCAAACAGAACAAAAAACCACAAAAGACAGAAGCATGAAAAGTTTCTTATCAGGTAATCCATTGAACCTACTGCGATCAGCTCTTAGCTACGGTGGAGTCAGTATCGGAAGAACCCATGTTTTATTGCTCTATCTGCTGAAAAGTCTCGTTTTTCTACCTTTATCAGTTGGTGAATTTGTCTGCTATAGCCGACGGATTACCAAAACTGAAATCCATCAATCTCCGGTTTTTATCCTGGGCCACAACAGAAGTGGTACCACTTTGCTGCATAAGCTGCTGTCGTGCGATTCACAATTTGGCTATTGCAAAAACTCGGATATGTTGTTTCCTTATGTCAAAACGCCTTTCAATAAGTCTTTCTCGCAATGGTTCCAGCAGATATTTGATTTGTTGGGCTTGAAAAGCTTTGCTTACAGAGATACACGCTTAATATTGAACGATCCGCAGGAAGAAGACATGTGTATGACCGCTCTGTTTACGACCGCCTCATCTTATTGGGGATTTGTCTTTCCCAATAGTGCCCGAAAGAACTTTAAAAGGTTCGTATATCTGCAGGAAGAAGCAGATAAAAAACTGTGGGTTGAACAGTATTTGTACTTTCTTAAAAAAATCAGCCTAAAAAGCAATGGAAAACGATTGGTGCTGAAAAATCCTGCCAATACTGCCAGAATTGCCACTCTCGGCAGGCTGTTTCCGCGAGCCAGGTTTATCTTTCTTCATAGAAATCCTGAAAATGTCATTTACTCCACCAAAAGAATCTGGGATCATGCCATTGATGAACTTGGGCTCCAGAAAGCCAGTGAAAAGGTGATCTATGAAAATATTTACTCCCACTACGAGCAAATGCACGATCTTTATGAAAACGGAAAGTTGATTTTTGGCGAAAATCAGTTGTGTGAAATCAGTTATACCGACCTGGAAAAATCACCCATTGCTACCTTGGAAAAGGTATATCAGCAGCTTGAGCTGGGGGATTTTGATCTGGTGAAGCCAAGCTTTGAAAAACAACTGGCAAAAGAGAAAAGCTATCAGAAGTTTTCTTACAGTCAAAGTCAGGACCTTAACGAGAATATCAGAAAGCGACTTAAGAAGTATTATTTGAGATGGAATTACTAATTGACTATATCACCTCATTTGTAAGGGTATACCTGATTTTTTTGTTAGGATATTACCTGATACCTGTCGGTTTGGTATATTTCGTATTTTTTATCTGGAAGAGGAGAAAGTGGAATTATAAAAGGATTCAATCCAAATTCCCGGTTATTCAATCAATAAAAAGAGAAGTCAGCTGGTCGTTGCTGGCATTGGCAATTTTTGCCTTTATGACAGTCTTCATGCTGGAATTCATCAATAAAGGATATACCAGGATATATTTTGATATGCATGAGTTCGGTATTTTCTATTTATTTGTGAGCCCATTGATAGCCATCGTTTTGCACGATACCTATTATTATTGGATGCACAGAGCGATGCACCACAGGCTTTTATTCAGGCACACCCATAAAGTACATCATCAATCGATCAACCCAACACCGTGGGCGATCTATGCATTTCAGCCTTTGGAGGCGATATTTACTTATTTTAGTTTTGCTTTTGCGATCTTCGTCATCCCAATGCATCCCTATGCGCTTGGTTTTTACTTGTTGATCAGCCTGGTTAATAATGTAGGAGGTCATACAGGATTTGAAATACTGCCCAGGTGGGTAGTGAAAAACAAATTGGCTAGATATTCCAATGTAGTTACTTTCCATGATCAGCATCATACAGATTTCAATTGCAATTATGGAGCTTATTTCAATATCTGGGATAGGATCATGAAAACGGTTCACAAAGACTTTGAAAAAAAATTCTTTGAAGTAAAAAATCGCAAACCGTCACCTTAAACAAAAGTCACTCTACAGGAACTAACTCCCTGGCTTCATTCAATCTGTTTTTGATTTTGGTAGCAAGCCTTAGCTGCTTAGATTCCATCGTATACAGGATGGTGTCGTTTTCTTCGATATAGCCGGTCTCAGCAAGTGCTAACTCATCTTGGGTGTTGATGAAATACTTTTTCTGATGTTCGCTATACCATATAATGATACAATTCATTCTCATTTATGTACAATTTTGTGTGTGTCTTTGAAATACAATCAAAGCTAATTCTTCCCTACTATCTGATGATAATAATAACTAATGCAACTAATTATTGTTTGAATCGTCAACTTTAGCAAACAAAAGTTTACTCATGGGTTCTTACTTCTTACCAAACCTAAGTCTGTAACTGGCCTGTAATAATATCATAGAATACTTTTCACTCAGAAGTAGTCGGCTTCCATCACTAAATGTCGGTGTATTTCCTTTGGAATAGTATCTCAGTGCCAGGTTCACATCGTAGATTGCCAGTCCGATTTCCGGAATTATAATGAAATTCCTTTCTGTCACCCGATCTTCGTTTATTCTTCTGTAAAAGTTGGCGCCACCAACAGATAAGGCTACATATACTTTGGTATTCCAAAATTGGAAAAAGTGATATTTTGCCTGCAGAGATAGTATCTCAAAGTTGAAATCCGCCGCGTTCAATATCGTTTGATTATTGATTATTTCATCCTCCGTATCAAATGGAAGTAACCTTCCACCAGTTTCCGCAGTGATTCCAAAATGAAGATTTTCTGTGTAATGATAGTTACCGCCCAGTCTCAGTACGCCTTTTCCCAAAGTATTATCTGTTTCTAATACACTGCCTGCTCCAAGCCCTCCTTCTAAGGAAAAAATCTGAGCATTCGTTTCATTCAACGCCATTAAAATAAGCACATTAAGCAGCAACATGTGAATTTTCATATAGTCATCCTGAAAGGTTTGATTAATGACACAGAATGAAACAAAAAGGTTGAAATAAAATCGCAGCAGCTGATTCGCTGTTGATCTGACTAGTACTTACCTGATAGGATGGAGAACAGTATTTTATCTCTTTCCAAACTTGATTCGATAGCTGGCCATTGCCATCAGCATTGAGAATTTCCCATTGATGAAAAGGTTGCCAGCGTCATCAAGAGCCGGAACCGATCCTTTGGTGTAATACCTCAATGCAAGGTTCACATCGTCGATCGCCAGTCCTATTTCCGGAACCACCAACAGGTTTCTTTCGCTGATTCTGATTTTATTGAGCCTTCGATAAAAGTCAGAACCCCCAACTGAAAGAGCGATGTAAACTTTGGTATTCCAAAACTGAAAAAAGTGATATTTGGCACCTATCAATACTGCATCATAGTTAAAATCTGAGGTGTTCAAGAGTTGTTGGTTTGCTTGCTGAGGCATATTCATATCAGGCGGTATTGGAACAATGCCGGTTTCTGCTGTGACACCAAAGTGTATATTTTCAGTAAAATGATAGTTTCCGCTAAACTTGAAAACATTGTTGACTCTCGACCTCCCATTTTCTAAGACGAGTCCCAAACCTGTCCCGCCTTCAATCGAAAAAACCTGTGCAACAAGATTATTTGTGAATAAGATAAGGGCCGTAACTAATGCGAATAAATGGCATTTCATTATTTCTAAAATTTTGATTGAAAAGATGATTTATTTTATTAACTAATAAAGTGAAATAAAATTGTAATGAGAATCTCATAAATATAACAAAGCAATCAAGAACATTTGTCTGCAAATCAGTTTAATTCCAATATCTTCGAGTCATAAATAGACGAAAATTGGAATCTAAAACAGCAAAAGACGGTCAGAAAGAGTTGATATTGAACGAGAAGCTCACAAAAGTGATGTGGAAGTTGTCGCTTCCTGCCATTGCAGCCATGATGCTATTCGGGCTAAATGCATTTATGGATACGGTTTACATAGGACAATTGCTGGACGAAGTAGCTCTTGCAGGTGTATCTTTGGCTTATCCGCTTACTTCGATTATGATGGGTTTTGGCTCCTGGGCAGGTACTGGAGCAGGTAATTTACTGAGCATTGCCATCGGTAAGGGAGATGAAGAGCAGCAAAGTAAGTTGCTGGCTAATACATCAATCATGATGTTCATCACCAGTTTGATGTTTGCTGTTCCAGCCTATTTTTTCGCTGAAGAACTCATCAAAATCATGGGAGGGACAGGAGAGGTGCTTGTCTATGGCGTTAGATATTTCAAAGTCAGTGTTTTGTCAACTCCATTTTGGGTATTTGGGCTTGGATTCAATTTCATTGTCAGGGGAGAAGGAAAGATGAAAGAAGCAGCGGTTATGTTCATCTACGGTTTGGCTATCAACCTGATCCTGACACCAGTTTTTATCTACTATTTTGGACTAGGTGTAGAAGGAGCAGCCTGGGCAACCAACATCGGGATGCTGATTTATACGGTAGTGGGCTATTTCTATTTCGCAACAGGAAGAGCTTCCTTCAATGCCAATATCAATTCATTAAAATACGATGCAGAAGTCTTTAAGCAAATCATAAAACTGGGATTCCCGGGTTTTATCATGACGGTAATGGGAGTGGTGCAGGCTGTTGTAGTCTTTAATGCCATTGTAGGCGTTGGGAATGAGGGAGATTTGGCATTTTTTGCAGCCTCAAACAGAATTCTGCTATTTTTGATGACTCCCCTGTTTGGATTAATGCGAGCCCTGCAACCTGTTATTGGTGTCAATTACGGTGCAGAGAACTATCAGCGTGTCCGGTCTTCTTTTATCTTATTCTGTAAAACGGGATTTCTGCTGGTCTTCCCCTTTTGGTTGGCGATGAGTCTTTTTCCGCAATACTGTCTGGGGCTTGTCCTGCCAAATGTAGTGTTTGATGCACAAAGCCTGTGGAATTTCAGGGTGTATATGTTTATGCTGCCATTCTTACCATTTGTTTTCAATGCACTGACTTTTTTACCCGCTATAGAGCAGCCAAAGTATGCCAGTATCGTCGGCATGGCCCGTCAACTTGTCTTTTACGTGCCAGTGATGTTATTGCTGCCAAGATACATCGGACTGTCAGGAGTTTACTATGGAACTACTGCCATAGACCTGGTAATCACACTTTGGATGTCAGTAATTGTCTACAGGCAGATGAAAAAGCTGCCAAACGAAGAGTTGGCAGAAGTTTCCGTTACATAATTTTGTTTACTGTCAATTTGATTTGGTAAAACAAAACTTTGTTTGGTTTTAAGTAACTATCATACCCAATAATCGTTCAATTAATCATGTACAATAAATAGTATTGTGGCCATTTACAGACAGTTGAAAGTGTTTAAATTGCTTGTTTTTGGCTGGTTTGAAATTTAGAGATCATCAGAATTATTTTTCAATCCTACACTTTTTGTTAAGATTCTTTTCTGATCGCTTACGGTCGATGCATATTTAGTATGTTATGAGTCAGACGTATCAGGGAGAGAAAAGGTGATGCTATCGAATTAAAAATGATGATTTCTCAAAATTGATATAGCGTATGAACATACCAGAGTCAAACAAAAAGAGAATCGTAATCATCGGAGGTGGTTTTGCGGGGCTCACTTTAGGAAAAAAACTTAGAAAATCCGATTACCAGGTAATTCTCATCGATCGGAACAACTTTCATACCTTCCAGCCTTTGTTATATCAGGTAGCCACAGCTGGATTAGAACCAGATTCCATCACCTATCCCATTAGAAAAGTCTTTCAGAAGTACCCTGATTTCTATTTTAGAATGGCAGAAGTAGAGCAAATAGATGCTGATCAAAAGACGGTACAGACTAATTTAGGAAATATCAGTTATGATTATCTGGTAATTGCTACAGGGGCCAGATCGAACTTTTTTGGCAATGATCAGGTGAAAAACTATTCCATGCCGATGAAATCTATCAGGCATGCATTAGATCTTAGAAGCCTGCTTTTACAGAATTTTGAGGATGCCTTGGTGACTAAAAGTGAAGAGGAACGTGAAAAACTGATGAATGTGGTGATCGTTGGTGCCGGACCTACAGGAGTGGAGCTGGCTGGAGCACTTGCTGAGCTGAAAACGCGGGTATTGCCATCAGATTATCCGGACCTTGATGTGAGCAAAATGAAAATTGTACTTATCGATGGTGCAGACAGAGTGTTGCCTGCTATGTCAGAAGATGCATCCAGGGAATCAGAGAAGTTTTTGACTGAACTTGGTGTTGAAATCAAACTAAATCTGTTTGTCAACAACTACGACGGGCATATCATCGATACCAGTAAGGGAGATATTCCTGCCAGAACACTGATCTGGTCCGCTGGGGTTTTTGGAAACCCGATCGCAGGCATTACGATGGAAAATAAATCCGGACGCTATGATATAGATGAATATTTCCGTGTGAAGGGAGTAGAAGATGTTTATGCGCTGGGAGATGTTGCTTCTATTGTTTCGGAAGAGACACCTGCAGGTCACCCTATGCTGGCTTCTGTTGCAGTGCAGCAAGGTGAGTTTCTGGCAAAGAACTTCAGAAACCTGCTTATTGACAAAGAACAGGTTCCTTTTAAGTATAATGATAAAGGTTCTATGGCGACCATCGGGAAAAACAAAGCTGTTGCTGATCTGCCCGGCTTTAAAACGCAAGGGATGTTTGCCTGGTATGTGTGGATGTTCGTGCACCTCATCCTCCTGATAGGTTTTAGAAACAGATTAGTGGCTTTCATGAATTGGGTTTGGGCCTACATTACTTACGATACTGGCGTACGGCTGATTATCAGACCATTTACCCGGCGGGAATAGATCGAATTCAATAAAATGGCGAAATGAGGGTTTCTTATTTCGCCATTTTTAGTTGAAAAAGTTTATCAGCCGACATAAATCACACTATTTAGTACCCATCTTTAGTGATTCAAGAAATGTTTTTCTTATTATTACTTCTTGAATGGCAAACATTTCAGATAATCATACGGCGATTTTACTCTTTGCACGATCTGCAAAGGAAGAAGCTCAGCACAAAAAGCTTAGCCCCGATGATTCTGATAACCTCTTTCTGCTCGACTCACTAAAGCAACATGCTTATTCAGTTGCCGATCAGGCTAGTTTGCCATTATTTCATTTCAGCGAAACAAAACAGATCGGTAGTGGTTTTGGTGAACGCCTAACCAATAGTTTGGCCAATGTCTTTGGCCGAGGTTATGAAAATGTCATCGTCATTGGGGCTGACTGCCCTGATATTTCAGTGAGTGACATCCATTCTGCCGAAAAAGCACTTGCTTGCGGACAAATGGTTCTCGGACCAGATATGCGCGGGGGTACTTTTTTACTCGGATTGACAGCCGAAATGTTCGAAAGAAAGCAACTGGCCTCTGTTAGCTGGCAAACGAGCGAATTGCTTGAGTCTCTTCGCAAGTATGCGGATTGTTTTCAATTTGAAATTACTTATCTGGCGCAAAAGTTCGATCTCAACGTTGCATCTGATGTCATCGAGTACGGCGAACAGTCAGCCTTTTTAAGCATCTTATTAAGATCTCTACATCTATCAATTGATTTTCAGCTGATTGTCTGTTTATATCATACCTACCTTACCTTTTTGCAAGTCCTTTCCAGAAGAGGACCACCACTTATGGGAACAGCTTACTAGACAATTCAATTTAGTTCCCGAATTACTTATTTACATTTTTTATTTATGTCAAAACTTTACAAGAAGCTGACAGCTCTCTATGTAGCTGTTCAGTTGGTTGTGATCAGTGTATATGCACAGGACACATCCATCAATGGTCAGGTGATCAATGCCGATGGAGGTGGTGCTCTCCCTGGCGTCACTATTGTAGAAAAAGGTACGCAAAACGGTACCATTACCGATGCTGATGGTAAATACAAGTTGAAAATCAGCAATAATTCTGTGCTCATCTTTTCTTCAATCGGTTTCCGGACGATAGAGATTCCGGTAGGACAGCGGGCTATTGTTGATGTAACGCTGCAACCAGCAGATATAGAGCTCGGCGAAGTGGTAGTTACTGCTTTGGGTATTGAAAGAAGTACGAAAGACCTGGGCTACAACGTACAACGCCTGGAATCAAAAACGGTCGACAATGTGAAAACACCCAACTTCCTCGATAACCTTGCTGGCAAGCTGGCTGGAGTGACGGTTAGTCAGGGAGCTACTGGTGTTGGATCTACTTCCAAAATCACCATTAGAGGAGAAGCTTCCTTTACCAATAACAATCCTTTATTTGTAGTCGATGGGATTCCGATTAATAATAATTCTGCTGTCAACTTCACCAATGAGGCAGCAGCTGGTTTTCAGGAAGTAGATTTCGGAAATGGTGCGATGGAAGTTAATCCTGATGATGTAGCGTCTGTTTCAGTGCTCAAAGGCCCCAGTGCGGCGGCTCTTTACGGCACGAGAGCCTCCAATGGCGTCATCATCATCACGACGAAAAACGGTAAAGAACGAAAAGGTTCCGGCATTGGCATCAGTATTAATTCATCTACCTTTATTGAAAGAGCGTTTCGGTTACCTAAATTTCAGAATGAATATGGGCAGGGAAATTCGGGTCAGTTTGAATTTGTGGACGGACTCGGCGGTGGAATAAACGATAATATTTCCTACAGCTGGGGCCCACGTCTCAATCAGGGGACACTGATACCGCAGTTCGATAGTCCGGTCACTTTGGGCAATGGTTCTATTGTAAGAGGTGGTGATGTGGCTGTGCATGGCGGATTGCCGATTACGCCAACACCATTTGTCGCTTATCCCGATAACCTGAAAGACTTCTATCAGACAGGGGTTACAACGATCAACAACGTGGCAGTTTCTTCGGCTTTTGACAAAGGAAATTACAGGTTGTCATTTACGGATTTGCAAAGTGAGTCAATTATTCCCGGTGTAAACCTTGACAGGAGAACAGTAGGGGCAAATCTCACCTTCAGACCAGTTAGTCGATTGAAAATTGCATCATCGATCAGTTACGTCAGATCAGGTTCAGATAACAGACCTTCGAGCGGTTACGGATCGGAAAATGTGAATTACTCTTTGGTAGCCTGGGGACCAAGATCATTGGATATCAGTGCTTTACAAGATTACTGGCAACCCGGACTTGAAGACATTCAGCAGTATTCTTTTAATTATACCTTCTTTGATAATCCCTACTTTATCCTTTTAGAAAATAGAAATTCATTCGATCGGGACAGAGTCTTTGGAAACCTGTCAGCATCCTATATCTTCAATGACCAGCTAAGCTTAACGGTGAGGAGTGGTACGGATTATTCATCGGAACAGCGTCAGTTCAGACGAGCATTTAGTACCAACAGGTTTCAGAATGGTGGATATGCCGTTCATGATGTATATTTCCGAGAAAACAATACGGACTTTCTGTTAAACTACACAGAATCAATCCGCGATCTTGATATTGACATTTCCGTAGGTGGAAATAGAATGGATCAGCGAGCATCGACGGTACAGACTCAGGCCTTGTCACTGGCGCAACCAGGAATATTTAGACTGTCTAATGCAGCTTCACCACTGGAGGTATTTGAGTTCCTTTCCAGAAAGAGAATCAACAGCTTATACGGTATTGCCAAATTTGGTTACAAAGATTACCTCTTTGTAGAAGCTACTGCCAGAAATGATTGGTCCAGTGCATTAGCAAGTCCCAATTCTACTGAGAATACTTCATTTTTTTATCCTTCGGTCTCCTCCGGATTGTTGTTGTCTAATCTGGTGGAATTACCAACGGGTGTAGATTTTCTCAAACTTAGAGCCAGCTGGGCACAGGTTGGTAATGATACCAATCCTTATCAGACGGCAGGTGTGTTCAATGCACAGACACCTTACAACGGACAGCCTACCTTTAGTGAACAGGCTACTATTCCAAATGCAAACCTGCTACCAGAACAAACGACATCCGTCGAATTGGGAACGGAAATCAGGTTATTTGATGGATTGCTGAATCTGGACTTTACTTATTACAATGCCTTGACTGAGAATCAGATCATTTCTTTACCGGTTTCCATTACTTCAGGGTCTACTCAGCAGGTGGTCAATGGGGGCGAAGTTCGATCTAAAGGTATTGAAATCATAGCTGGTGTTACACCAATAAAAGGAGCAGTGACCTGGAATGCTCAATTCAATTTCAGCAGAAACGTCACAACTGTAGAGTCATTACCTAGCCAGGTTGATCGATTGACACTCGCTTACTCGAGGGTTTATGACAATGTCAACCAAACTGTGTTTTTCCAGGTGGAAGAGGGTGGAAGAATTGGTGATCTATATGGTACTGGTTATCAGCGAAATGAAGAGGGCGAATTTATTGTAGGCTCCAATGGATTATATATTGCAGATAATAATCTGCAGAAACTCGGTAACTACAACCCTGATTTCATTTTGGGTTTCAGTAACAACATTCAATACAAAAACTGGAATTTGAATATGCTTTTCGACTGGAGACAGGGAGGTGTGCTGGTATCCCGAACGCTGGCTTTGGCGGCAGTAGGCGGACAACTGGAAGAAACTGCCAACAGACCCGAAGAAGGAATCATAGCTCCTGGCGTTGTGAATGTAGGCACTGCAGATAACCCTCAATATCAGCCAAATACTCAGGTTGTTTCCGCGGAAGCTTTTTATCGCAACTTCTACGATAGAAACCACGAAGAAAACAATACTTATGATGCCAGCTACCTGAAGTTGAGAGAATTTTCCATTAGCTATTCAATGAGGCCTAAGTTTATTCCAAATGGCGGTACACTCGATATCTCTCTGATTGGCAGGAACTTATTTGCAATTAGCGAAATACCTCACTTCGATCCTGAACAACTAGCCGTACAGGGACAACAATTTGTCAGTGGTGTGGAAGACATGTCTTACGCTACCACCAGAAGCTTTGGTTTAAAATTAGGAATTAACTTTTAATGCAGAAGGCCGTGAAAATGATCAAATACTTATTCTTATCAATACTGATATTTTCGTTGTCTTCTTGTACTGAAGACTTTGACGAAATCAATACTAATCCAAATGCACCAATCAACGTACAACCAGGCTTGCTCCTTCGGCAGGTGATTTACGATTATGGGGAAGAGATGTCCTACGAAGGCTTTGTGGCTGGTAACCTGTTGAGTCAGCACTTTACAATGGTAGATTTCAATTTGTTCGACAGACATGACCTGAGTTCACCACAACTTGGCGGAAATCCCTGGCCGGCTATTTACACCAATTTACGGGATAATGAATTGATTCTTGATGCCGCGAAGGCTTCTGATGTCAACAGGGTCTATGAAGGCCCTGCATTGATCTTAAAAGCTTATATGTCGGCGGCACTGACGGATATCTTTGGCGATGTGCCTTATTCTGAAGCACTCAATGGTAAAGAAGGTAATACGACTCCTGTCTATGATGATCAGGAGGACATTTACATCGGTACGGATGGTATTCTGGATAACCTCGAAAAAGGGATCGAAGCAATTACTGCTTATGATGGTAATCAATCGCTGGAAGGTGATATATTGTTTGATGGCAATCTGCAATCATGGGTTGCATTCGGAAATTCACTGCGGATCAAATACCTGATGAGAATTTCAGGCAGAGTAGATGTTTCTGATGATTTACAAGCGATATATGACGAAGGTAATTACATTAGCAGCAATGCAGGAAATGCCACTTTCGATTTCTCTGATACTCAGCCCAACACCTTTAGAATGGCAGTATTGCGTTCGGGGGATTTCAATTTATATGTGATGTCGGAAACGATTCAGGAGATTACTGAAAGCCTTGCTGATCCACGTGCTACGGTATTTTTCAGAGAGTCGTCGAATAACCCGGGACAGTTTTTGGGCTTACTCAACGGACCGGATGCCTCGTCAACTTCTATATCAGTGGCAGACTTTTCGCTGGCAGGTACGATGTTTAGGGAAAATACGGGTGTCTTGGATGCAAATTTCATGACTGCCTGGGAAACCGGGTTTTTATTGGCAGAAGCGGCGGAGAGAAATCTGATTTCTGCTGATGCCCAGTCACTTTATGAGTTAGCTGTGGGTCAGTCTTTTGCTTACTGGAATGTCACTATGCCTGCTGACTACCTGGTAAGCGGAGAAGCCAGCTATGGTATCAATGGGAATGACCCGATTGAGCAGATTGTCACACAAAAATGGTTGTCCAACATCATCAATGGATATGAAGGGTGGATAGAATATAGACGAACAGGTTTTCCAGCTTTAAAATCGGTGAGTGCCAGTTTGAATGAAGGACTTATTCCGAGGAGAATGCCTTATCCGGCAGATGAAGCAGCACTTAATGCCAACAATTATGCTGCAGCAACGGCCGAAAACAGCAATAGTGTTAATGCAACTGTTTGGTGGGATAACTAATTATGAATTAGATAATTATGAATTATGAATTACCTAGTTCATAATCGTTATTATAAGTATGGTCTGTTAATGAGTGATAATTTGACTTTTCATTCTGGAATATTGGGATTTTCCATTGTTTTAATCGGTCTTTTGTCCCTATGACTACTATTTGATTCAATGTTCCTGATGTGATTCTTACAATCTGGCCTTGAGAAAAAGGCGTAAAGAAAATCAATTATGCAGCGGTTAAAAAATACAAGCTGTTTGAGCCGCTATTTAGCGGTGAGTTCTTGAATTTTCAGCGGAATAGTTGATTTTTAGCTATTTTTCTCACAGCCTTGACTTTTTTCCTTAGTTTTTGTGTCAAGACAAAAAGTAAGTGCCTGCCCGGCATGAGGGCAAATAACAATTGAAGTCTGTCGTAGAGAAAGGCTTTACAATTGAAATTGTGTTCTCGAGATATTGGATGTAATAAGCAACATAGCAACCTGGCAGTGGATATTGGTCATCGGATCAAGTTTAGTGCTGCTGTTGATTTCACCAGTGGCGAAAACCGCCTCCGATTTCTTTAAAGCAGTTGGCAAGGACAATAAAGCTGCAAGCCTTTGGTTGCTAACGAGTAGTTTGGTGATTTCCTGGATTTTTGCCAAGTCGATTACCAATGCGGCGAATCTTGGACTGAAATACGGAATAGTAGGAGGGATAGCATATGCAACTTATTACTTGTCTTTCCTATTTGCTGGGATCATCATTTATCAGCTGAGAACAAAAGGTAAATTCCAAAGCATCCATCATTTTTTAAATGAAAAGTATGGAAGATCAGCACTGATACTATTCAGTGTATTGATAGCTTTCAGGTTGTTTAATGAAGTATGGTCCAACACAATGGTGATAGGTTCCTATTTCGGTGAAAGCGGGACGTGGACTTACTATCTGGCAATAATTGTTTTCACCTGCCTGACACTGTTGTATTCATTGAAGGGAGGTTTGAAGAGCTCGTTACTGACGGACGGCATTCAAATGGTGCTATTTGGAGGTTTATTAATGATCATATTGGTTATTGTGCTCCCTAAGAGCGAATCAGCAACCGAATTGTTACAGAGTGATTGGACACTTACAGGTGGATTAGATTTGTTGTTGGTGGCATTATTACAGGCTTTTAGCTATCCTTTTCATGATCCAGTGATGACGGACAGAGGATTTATCACTGATGCCCGTACGATGCGAAAAGCATTCATAATAGCTGTGCCAGTTGGGTTTCTGGCCATTGTCCTATTCAGTCTGATAGGGGTATATGCCCGACAAGCAGGTTTGTCAGGGCAGGCAGCGGTGGAAGTCGGTAAATTGCTTGGAGGAGTGCTGATGCTGGCAATCAACTTCATTATGATTACATCCGCATCGTCTACTCTGGATTCGGCTTTTGCTTCTTTTTCCAAATTGGCGATTAAAGACTTATCAATGGGTGCAGAATCGGTGAGGAATGGCCGGATGGTCATGATTATTGTGGCAGTAGCAGGAACTGTTCCGGTGATTTTTAGTCCGGAGATTTTAAGTGCAACGACCGTTTCCGGTACAATGGTAATCGGGTTAGCGCCAGTTTTTATCTTTTGGAATAAAGCAGCAAACAGATATGCATTCACAGCAACTGTGCTGACAGGAATCGGATTTGGGATCTGGTATGCAATCGGATGGTTTCCTGAGTCACTCATCTTGATCAAGAGCGACTATGGAGCCCTTTTATCTGTGAATATCATTGGAACACTTGTCTGCTTTCTGGTGTTCTTTGGGAGTAATCTATTGAAAAAATGAAAACACAAGAGCTGGGTAGAAAATCGGGGGAAATGCTGATCTTTGGAGGTGTTTATAGTAACCTGCAAGCATTAGAAAAACTTCATGCAATTGCGACTGAAAGCAATATTTTGCCAGAAAACATCATTTGTACCGGAGATATTGTAGGCTATTGCGCGCAACCCGATGAATCTTTGAGGTTTATCAGAGAATGGGGAGTTCATAGTATTACAGGGAATGTGGAACTTCAGATCAGGAATGGTGATGAGTCTTGTGGATGTAATTTCGATGAAGGTACCCGTTGTGATATGTTTTCAAGAAATTGGTATCCTTTTGCCTATCAGGCAGTGTCTGATGAGATGAAAACGTGGTTGCAGGACATGCCCGAATTCATACGTTTTGAGTATGCCGGTAAAAAGGGAGTGGTCTTGCATGGTGGGCTAACAGATGTTTCACAGTTTATCTTTAAGTCAACTGAATGGTCGATAAAGCAACAAATTCTGACAGAAACCAATGCTGATTTTATCTTGGCTGGTCATTGTGGATTGCCATTTGCCGATACATTGGAAAATAAACATTGGCTCAATGCAGGTGTGATTGGAATGCCCGCAAATGATGCAACAGACCGAGTATGGTATATGAAGCTCAATGATGAAAATGGATTTGAGTATAGTCATCATGCTTTTGCATATGATCACCAGGAAGCTGCCAGGCTCATGAATGAACAGTCTTTACCCATGTCGTATGCAAAAACCTTATCAACTGGTATCTGGGACAATTGCGAGATTCTTCCCGATGAGGAAACTGCTTTGCAGGGAGCGAGAATTGAGTTTTAATTAGACAATAGATATTAAATCTTATCCATCGAAGCTTCATGCGAAGGTGGAGACAAAAGATCAAAGACAAAAGATTAAAGACTTTTTACTATTCTATCTCAAGCATCCGCTTGAGTTTTGGTTTATTTAATCCACACTAGGTGGAGCATCCGCTACATCCTACATTCACAAAGCTGTCGTAGCTTTCTATGATACTTTCCATTTGCGTCATTGGTAGCAAATTCGTGTGATACGATTTTAGCAATAAAATACAATTTGCGAAGTAATCTTACGTATTGAAATTAGCCTTCGCTAAAAGCTACAGCTTACCAACTATCTCAAGCGTCCGCTTGAGTTTTTAACAACTGGGAGTAGCATTAGCTACATCCTACATATTGCAAAGCTTTCATAGCTTTCTTGGTGATCCTTTGGTTCGCTTAATTCTTTCTCAAGCGTCCGCTTGAGTTTTGATTTACTCCCCCAATACCAAAAATGCAGCCCAGTAGTAAGGGGCGGCAAACTCTTTTTGTTGCAATAACTCCAGCTTAGCCTGCCTCAACGCACCTGCATAACCACGCTGTTCACTGAGAAATTTGTTCTTGTAAAAATTAGTCATCAGCTCAGAAGTGGATTTATCAGTCACGCGCCATAGAGATAGTACCAGGTTCTCAGCGCCTGCATAGAGAAATGCTCTGCCCAGGCCAATAACGCCTTCACCGCTGCTAAATTTTCCCAGACCCACCTCACAGGCGGATAACGTTACCAAATCAGCTTTCAAATCCAGGTTATATACTTCACTGGCAAACAGGCTGCCATCTTCCTGATTACTTTGTCCAAGGATAATGCGTGACAGTTCCGGGTTTTCTTCGTCCACCTGCCCGTGAGTGGCAAAATGTAAAACTGAGTAATTGCCAAACTGGCCCTTTTTGATGCTTTCTTCTGTAGCCTTTTCTCTCAGAAGGATATTCACGTCCAGACTGTTACTGCGGGAAACAGACGCAATGTTATTCACCTCTTCCTCAGTAGCTGGTAATCTGTTGATACCTTTAAACTCTACCGGAGCAATCAAGGCAGCTGTGTTATTGTACTGATCTGTTCTGTTTATATTTTGATGCCAGATCGTTGCAGAGTAAGCATAGCTGAAATTCCATTTTTTCAGTAAAAACGGTACTTCCGAGTAGGCTATGTCCTTAGATTTAATTTTTGAATTAATCAAAGTTTCTACCGGGAGAGTAGTCAGTTTACCATCCTGTACCACGACTATGTGTTTGATGTTTTTTCTGATTCGCTGCGGAAACAAGGTTTTGTAAAGCTGATGCCCCATTTTCAGATAAGCATCTTTTACGCGATAGCGAATGGCATTCAATAGGTAAATGATGTTGGCGTCAAATCGCTTGTCCTTATCCAAAGCCAGCAGGTCAACGTCTTTAGCATCTATTTTAAAAATATATAGCCGATCATCTGTGATCATATAATCCAACATCAGTGTGTTATCGTTTAGTGTTTCCTGTAACTCTTCTACGCTTACTGGCTTCACATTGTATTTCAAATCATAATAATCCCGAAATTCCTTTTCCAGCTGTGCCTGCAGGTTTTCATAGTCCCGGTTTAGATTAAACAACCTGGATTTATAAGAATTCATCAAATCAGCATCTACCTTAAGGGCAATCTGACGCTCAATGAAACTAATATCCTGTCTCAGTTCCTTTTCCTTTTCCATTAGGTTTTGAGGAATGTTTCCAAAGTCTCTGGCATTACTTTCATTGATGGATTCCAGTAAAACAATCGCTTTGGCTTTTTCAGAAAAGTAGAAAGCTTTCTTGTAATACTTTTTTAATTGTTGTGTTTCATTGGCCAGTAAATAACAAATGTCTACAGCTTCCTGATAGACCTTTGAAGAGGTAAGGCCATAGAGGATTTTATCCTTTTGGCTGGCCGCAGTATTCCTGGATTTATCCAATACACTATCAGCTACTTCCAGGCTCAGCAGTGCATATTTCAAATCTTTTAAACGAAGCGAATTTGTAAGGTATTGTTGCCTGAATGCTTTGGATTTCAACAGCAGGCTTGATAAAAACGTTTTTGAACTGATGAAGTCCTGTGCTGATGGATTCTCTCCCGTATAGTAAGAAATGAAGTTGTCGCTATTATTGATCAGAGCTTTCTGCAAATTACTCAATGCAGGTTTAAACTCTCCGGCCAGTATCTGAGCTTCAGCCATCAGATTTAATGTATTGGCAATTTCAGGGTGGTTCTGATTGTAGTTTTCCTCATACATCTGCAATGCATCTTCAAAGTATTTTGATGCTGATTTATATGACTTCTGCGCCAGGTACACTCTTCCAATATTATTCAGCAAATATGCTTCACTAGGATGATTTTCAAATGGGTAGATGGCCTCCCAGATCTCTTTAGACCTTTCAAAATTGGATTGAGCACCAAAATAATTACCATTGTCATAATCCAACAATCCCATATTACTATATAGGACTGCATTTTTAGCGTGTATCTCAGGTCTATCTGGAGAAGGCTAAAGATTTTTATAAAGATCAGGATATTGAAAAGTATCTGTTGTG
>JBCBHL010000030.1:0-32266 GCA_038525605.1 Bacteroidota bacterium | reverse complement strand
TGATGATAAAAATATCGGAGTAAAGATTAAATCGCCGATTGATCTGATGGTAGGGGCATGTCGGTCAACCGGAATTTCATTTAGCAGTAGCGAAGGTCCTTTATTTATTCAAAAACACCTGGGGCAAATGCTGTTAAACCCACCGAATGTAGCCGGATGGCCTGGTAGCAGGGACTGGATCGATAGCAGCACATTGTTGTTTCGAACCAGGTTGATGGAGTACATGGTGATGTCATCAGAACTGGCATTGGAAATGAAAGGCAGTGGAGATGTGAATGACCAGTTCAAAATAGGCAGGCTGAAAAAGCTGGGGACTAAGTTTGATCCGGGGACAGCCAGCAAGTATTTTACTTCAATCAGTACCAATCCCGAAAAGTTGAGTGATTTCCTTTTGCAAACAGATAAATCTGTGTTGACTACCGACTTTGTCACCGATGATCGTTTGGTAGCGAACTTGTTAAAAATTTGTCGTACACCTGAATACCAAATGTGTTGATTATGAAAAGAAGAAATTTTATCAAAAAATCAGCCTTTGTGAGCGCAGGCACTCTACTAGTCCCTCAGTTTATCAGGGCAATGCAAATGACTGGTAACTCTATCGGAAAGGCCAAAAAACTGGTAGTGGTACAATTGTCAGGAGGTAATGACGGACTGAATACCGTAATCCCTTACAGAAATGATTTGTATTATCAACTAAGGCCGGCTATTGCAATCAACCAAAAGGATGTTTTGAAGGTAGGGGATAGCCTGGGATTGAACCCCGTTTTGCAGGGAATCAGAAAGTTGTTTGATAATGGAGATGCTACAATAATCAATAGTGTTGGTTATCCAAACCCAGATAGGTCCCATTTCCGATCGATGGATATCTGGCAGACTGCCAGTGCTTCTGATGAATACCTCTCGCATGGTTGGCTGGGCAAATACCTTGATCAGTCGTGTACAGACTGCCAGGCTTATCAGGCAATAGAGGTAGATGATGCACTGAGTCTTGCGCTAAAGGGAGAAAACAGAAAAGCACTTTCGCTAAAAGATCCGGCTAAATTATACCGGGCTACAAGAGGGTTATATAAAAAGCAATTGGATGAGGTCAAGCACCAGCATGAGCATTCCAATTTGGGCTATCTGTATAAAACAATGGCAGAAACCATCGAGTCGGCAGAATATGTATTTGAGCAATCCAAAGTGTATAAAACAGTGCAGACTTATCCCAATAATGCATTTGGAAGGGATCTAAAACTCGTGGCTCAGTTGATTAACTCAGGTATCGATACGGAAATCTTTTACGTGTCACTCAACGGGTTTGATACGCATGCCAATCAAAATGGCAGACAGAATAACTTATTGAAAAATTATGATGCTGGTATATCTGCATTTGTTAAAGATTTGAAATCTCAGGGAAACTGGAATGAGACGCTGGTGATGACATTTTCAGAGTTTGGCAGGAGAGTGGCCCAAAATGCGAGCAGAGGAACCGACCATGGAACAGCCAATAACCTGATGCTTTTTGGTGGTAGCCTGAAGAAACCAGGCTTTTACAATAAAGCCCCTGATTTAAGTAACCTGGATGCAGGAGACTTGATTTATCAGGTAGACTTCAGAAATATCTACAGCAGTATATTGAATAATTGGCTAAATACGGACGAAAAAGAGATTCTTGGTCACCATTTTGAAAGCATTGATTTGTTCTAACGGACTGTTGAACTAAGAAAAACCGTGATTCATCGAAATCCAGCCCTCAAAATAGGTTAGAGATTATTTAATCGCGTTTTTTACGTTATGTAGTTCTTTATTTTTTCTGAACGTCATGTGATGCAAATTTTTTGATTGCAGATATTTTTTGATGACTTTAGGAGTTTTTCAACGAGAACTACCAAACTAATTATGACGGAAAATAGTCATGCCTGGCCGTATGGTTATTTCAATTTAACGCAAATTTCAATGGTAACTCAAGACACTAATGCTGATTATTTCATCTGGTTTAATGCTCATACCCAATTGTATGAATTAGGTGATGCTCAACAATTTGAGATTGTCAAAAAAAGCGAAACTCAAGAGATTACTGTTTCTCTCATATTAAAGTTCAATTCAAAAACTCATGGGGTTGCTAAGAAAATTTTGTATGAATTGAATGCTGCAAAAGAGAAAGTGGTAGCTGATTGATAGAAACAAAGCTGGATTCATCTACAAGTTGTAACAGCGTGGGACTAATTACAGCAAGAAAACGCAACTTGATTAGCAGCAGCTAGCGCTAATATTTTACAATGCTGTAAATGTTACCATCCGTATACTTTTGGATGTAATCTCTACCATTGAGAAACTGCAGTTCAATTAAAAAAGTGTAGCCTGCGATCACACCTCCCAGCTTATTAACAAGTTTTGAAGCTGCCTCAGCGGTACCTCCGGTGGCTAATAAGTCGTCGTGAATCAGCACTTTATCACCTTCTTTAATTGCATCGGTATGGATTTCGAGTTGGTCTTCACCATATTCCAAATCATAAGACTGGCTTACTTTATTGTAGGGAAGTTTACCCGATTTCCTGACAGGTACAAACGGTACTCCCAAAGCCTGTGCCATGATCGGGCCGAAAATAAAACCTCTCGACTCTATTCCAATAATGGCATCAATCTCTTGATTCTGATAAATGACAGATAGAAAGTTAGTGATGTCTCTCATCACCTCGGCATTGGACAATATTGGTGTAATGTCTTTAAACGTAATACCTTTTTTAGGAAAATCAGGAACATCTCTGATAATCCCTTTTAATCTCTCTTCTAATGAGTTCATGATTTATTGTTTAATTAGCAACATCCTCCACCATCATAAAAATAGGTAGAATCAGAGATGAATATGTCTGGTTTCCGAAGATTTTTCAATGCCTGCGCAGTTTTATCACACACCGCCAAAGGCTGGTTTTGGAGTAAAGTATGCCCTTTTCTGTCATCAAAAAACTCATCATTTCCATAGTAAATAGCTGTTTTACCTGTAAAAACACAAGGCCCGTCTTCTGGTATAGGGTCTTTGATCGCACAAACCTCTACGCTTTCGATGAAGATCAGCTCTTCGGTATCATAATGTGTGGGATCAAGAATTCGATAAGGTCTTTTAGCCCTGATTTCGACAGTACCAAATCCTACTTCCGTAATCATATCGATGTATTCTTTCAGAGGCAATGAACCGCTCAGGCAGAGTGCTCTAAGTCTCTCATCAGATTTTAAACTATCAGGCATTGGATCTTCCGTAACAGGATCAGAAAGAACCAGTCTTCCGTTAGGTTTTAAAACTCTATACATCTCTGTAAGCGCTTTTTTCAAGTCCTGTTTTGTAAAAATATTGAACAAGCAATTTTGAGCTGCCACATCAATGGACTCATCTGCTATTGGTAAATCAAGGGCATCACCCTTCCTTAAATCAACGTATTCACTTTTGAACCAGGGGTTGACTGCTTCTGCTTCTTTGAAGTTTTCTCTTGAAGCATTGATCATTTCGTCAACTACATCAAGTCCGATTACACCTCCTTTTTTTCTGCTGAAATAGGAAAACTGTAGTAATTCCATTCCACCGCCGACACCTACGTATAAGATGGTAGGATCATTAATTAAATCGCGTGAGTTCACAGTGCTACCACAACCGTAATTCATCTGTTGCATGATCTTTGGTATCTCCAGGCCTGGCAATTGCCAGATAGGAGTGGTAGTGCAACAAAGCCCTACCTGAGGATTTTCTGCAGCTTCTTTATAGACGTCTTTGGTGGTTTCTAAATAGGTCTCCATTATAGTTCTGCTACCAGCGTTTTGTATAATTTAATCAAGTCTTTTTCTGCTTCCTGTGCGATTGCGATAATGTCTGCAATATCTACGGGCTTTAGGTTGTCCGGGTCACATTCATCTGTTAACACGGAGATGGCACAGCATGGCAAACCCATCTGATTGGCAACAATTACCTCAGGGACCGTAGACATACCGACAGCATCCGCTCCAATATTCCTTAAAAATCTGTATTCTGCTCTTGTTTCAAGATTTGGTCCTGCTACTGCCACATAAACACCTTTGTTAAGTTGGATTCCCAGCTTCTCAGAGATAGACATGAGCTTGCCGTTTAAATGGCTGTCATAAGGTGCGCTCATATCAGTGAAAATAGGTCCAAACTCTGGGATGTTGACGCCTCGAAGCGGGTTCTCCGGCTGTAAGTTAATGTGGTCATCGAGTAACATCAGGTCTCCCTTTTTCCAGGAGAGGTTCATACTTCCTGCAGCATTACTGATCAGTAATTGCTTAATGCCGAGAAACTTCATGACCCTGACAGGGTAGGTCACCTGCTGCATGGTATATCCTTCGTAATAGTGGAACCTGCCCTGCATCGCAAGAACCTTATGGCCATCGATGGTGCCATAGATTAACTTTCCTTTGTGAAACTCAACAGTGGCTACAGGAAAGTGCGGTATCTCGTCATAAACGATTTCAACCTCGATAGCAATTTCGTTTACTAAAGCCCCCAGGCCCGTGCCCAATATGATACCACTTTCAATATCTTCATTGATTCCCTTAGATTTTAGAAAATCAATGGTTTCGTTAATATGCTCTAACATAATTTTGATTAGGTTGTCGTACCCTGACAACTGGAACCTGCTCCAGCGGTACAACCGTAACAATGCTGATTAATGACTATTTTTCTTTTGCTCAATGCTTCTGCATTGAAGTCACGGATATGCTGACTTTTTGGTGCTGCTACTTTCAATCCAAGCATCTGGTTGAAATCGCAATCGTACAAATGTCCATCATAGTCAACGGAAATGGTGTTTCTGCACATAAGACCTTCCACTGCCATCGGGTTGTAAGCAGTTACCAGCGAATCCATGTAATCTTCGTAATTCTCCGAATTAATCAGGTATTCCAGGAAACGACTTATCGGAATATTGGTGATAGTGAACAAGCTATTGAAATCTATGTCGTAATGCTCTTTTAGCTCTTTTTTGAAATCTCTTTCAAGCGCTGTCTGATCGTCTGGTAAAAATGCTCCACTTGGATTGTATACCAAATCGAGGTTAAGTCCGGTTCCCTCCTGACCATATCCTACCTTATTGAGCATTTGCAATGCTTCGATAGATTTCACAAAGACGCCTTCACCTCTTTGTCTATCTGTTTTATCCGCATTATAAAAAGGCAGTGAACTAACGACTCTGACATTGTTTTCTTTAAAAAACTCTGGTAGGTCATTGTATTTTGGGTTGGCCAATATGATGGTGAGATTAGATCTGACGATGATTTCCTCAACGCCTGCTTTTCTCGCTTCTGTTACAAAATACCTGAAATCCGGATTCATCTCAGGAGCGCCTCCGGTAAGATCCAGTGTTTTGATTTTATTTTCTCTGAGCAACCTGACACATTCATCAATCGTCTCTCTGGTCATGATTTCCTTTCTATCAGGTCCGGCATCAACGTGACAGTGTTTACAGGTCATATTACACATGTATCCAACATTGACCTGAAAAATCTCAATCTCAGTGGGTGTTAAGCTTTCAAAACCAGTATCCTTCAGTTTATTTTGAAAAGTAGGCAGTGTGCCATCGGAAAACATTCCATCATTGAGAAACGCAAGTTGATTCTCGGTACTCGAAAGATCATGTTCTCTTGCTTTCAGCGATTTGATCATACTCTTTTACTCTGTTTATTTTCTTACATCGAAAGTTTCTTCGCCTTATTCATCATCTGAACACCATGCACAAGTGTGGCGCCTCCTCTAATGGCTGCTGCAACGTGCACTGCCTCCATCATTTGTGCTTCGGAAACACCTTTTTTTACAGTATCAGAAGTATATGCATCGATACAATAAGGACATTGAACAGCGTGAGAAACGGCTAGTGCAATAAGTGATTTTTCTCTGGCGGTAAGTGCGCCCTCTTTAAAAGTATCACCATACCAGTCGAAGAATTTCTCGGCGAGATCAGGTTCAAATTCACTGATTTGACCAAACTTTTTTAGATCTGCCGGATCGTAATATGTTTTTTGCATAGTCTTATATTTCTCTCAAAGATAGGAACGAATAATTCTTTTAAATAATTCAATCGGAAACAGCATACCCTTCAAATAGGTCATTTTGTTTACAATGATACCGAATTTGCAATTTGGCCTTATAATTGTACAATAACTTAAAGAAATTTTGCTATTCATTTATATTTTGAATGGATAGTGTTATCTTGTACTAATTTTTGAAAAGTAATAACAAATGAGGAAATACATAGTTTTAACAGCATTTTTTTTCATATCCATTCTGGGATATTCCCAGGTGCAAAAGCCAATCCAATCAATTCCTTTTGAAGTATTTGGTGATCACATTTTTATAAAAGTTAAGGTAGACGGTTCAGAACCATTGGATTTTATTTTCGATACTGGTGACGGACTGACGGTAATCAGCAACGAAGTGGCTACCAAGTTAAACCTTGCTGCTAACCACAAAGTGAGAAAAACCAGTGCAGGAGGAAGTGTAACAGGAGCGCTGATAGATCACAACAAACTGGAAATTGGTGAGTTAGAAGTCGAAGATATTGAAGTATATAGTTTGGATCTAAATCACCTGGAAAGGCTGATAGGTAGAAATATCGATGGTATCATCGGTTTTGATTTATTGGATAAGCACATCGTACAAATTGATTATTCCAGAATGGAATTTGAAATTTACGACAACAATACATTCAAATACACAGGTAATGGAATGAAATTCGATCTGAAGCTCACTTCATACATCCCGCACATACCTTGTACAGTAAAGCTTAATAACGGCGAAACTTTAAAAGGTGAGTACTTTGTGAACACCGGAGCGGGAACTACTGTGGATTTCAATACGCCATTCGTTGACAAGCATGATATCATCGACAAAACAGGTAAGCACTATTCTTACTTGACAGGCGGGTTGGAAAAGGAAGAAACCGTTCACTATGAAGGAAGAGTGGTCGACTTTCAGATCAAAGACGTGAAATTTTCTGATATGCCAGTTGGCATTAGTCAAGCAAAAAGTGGAATCCAGCATAGTAAAAAAGTATTTGGGATCATCGGTAATAACGTATTGAGACGATTCAACATCATCTTCGATTACAAAAACTACAAAATGTACTGGGAGAAAAACGATTCCTTTGATGAGGCATTTCATGTAAATACTACTGGATTTGATGTGGAGATGACACCAGATCTTTCACAGGTGAAGGTCCATAAAGTGTATGAAATCGGTTTGGCAAGACAAGAAGGCATTGAAGTAGGAGATGTGATCCTCGAAATCGATGGCAAGCCTGTCAAAGACATGATTCTGCCGGATATCAAAAAGCTGATCAACAACGAAGGCGGTAACTTCAAAATGAAAGTTAGCAGAGATGGAAAAGAAATTATGATAGATGTAGAAAGACACGATTTGATCTGATTTTACATCATATGAATATTGTCAGAAAGCGAAATAGAACTGCGGTTTTATTTCGCTTTTGTTTTTAGAGAAACACTGGTAATGACCACTGTGCCAAGTATTAGCACACCGCCAAGGATGCTATTTAATTCGGGCACTTCGCCTAGAAAAATCAACGCTATGATTATTCCATAGATTGGTTGCAGGCTGCTGAGGATACTGGCCATGCTCAAACTGAAATATTTGAAACTCCTAAGAAAAAGCGTATGTCCCATCGAGGTGGTAAATAAGGCTAATATTGCCAGGGGAAGTGCAAAATCCCATATTTCAGTAAAACTGATTTCCAGTTGAAACGGAATCATCAACAGCGTAACAACTATTAACTGGTAGGTCATCAATACAGAGCCATTGTATCTGCTAACCTGCGGTTTTAGAATCAGGTTGCGTATGGTGTATGATAGTGAAGATCCAATCCCAATCAGAATTCCCATCACATTGTTGTCCGATAGATCAGTAGACGGGAGTAATACATACAGCCCTATCAATACCATAATACTACCTGCCAGCTGACTAAACGACCATCCGGTTTTGTAAAATATTGGTTCCGCGATGGCAGTAAAAAGTGGAAAGGTAAAAAGCGTTAGCATGGCAATGGCAACATTGGTATACTGCAGCGAATAGAAATACAATGTCCAATGCAAACCCAGAAATAAGCCAGACAATAAGATATTGACCAAATCAGCCTTCCTGTTAATTTTAAAAGAAAGCCTACTGAACATACAAAAACAAAACAAAATAACAGCTGCCAGCAAACTTCTTACCCAGATGGACGTGGTTGGTACAATGGTGATATATCTGCCGATAGCTCCGGAGGTACTGATTAGCAACATGGCCAGGTTTATTTCGAATAGTTGTCTTCCCACGGGCGCAATATTACAGATTCCAGTTCATATTCTGTAAAACAAATACTCATTGTGTCAGGCAATTGAAAAGAATCTTGGTATTGTTAAATTATCTCCTTTACTTTCTTACTAAATTTACTTAGTCATCAAACAAACACTCAATTTGAAACAGATAATTTCTGCCGCTCTTATATCGTGTCTGATTGTTTTCAGCTCCCTCGCGCAAGAGAAACTAAAAACGGTGATTCAAATGGGACATGAGGCCGTGGTGAAAACTGCCAGGTTCACGCCTGATAGCAAATATTTACTGACAGGAAGCAGAGACAAAACAATCAAACTCTGGGAAGTAGCCACTGGAAGAGAAGTCAAAAGCTACAAGGGCCACTTAAGCACTGTCAATGGATTGGATATCAGCAGGAATGGGAAACTTTTTGCATCCAGCAGTGCCGATAAAACAGTGAAAGTCTGGGAGATTGAATCCGGAAAGTTACTATTCTCAACACCCGAAGACAAAGACTACATGACGACAGTGGCTTTCAGTCCAGATGCCAATTGGGTGGCTACTGGCGGCTATGAACCACTCGTGAAAATCTGGGATCACCGCAAGAAGAGCCTCGTAAAAACCATTGAGAGCAATCCTGACAGGGGGCTAGGTTTGGGCGTCAATGTGGAATTTAGTCCCGATGGGCAGTATTTTGCAATAGGCGAAGACAACAAAACTTTAAAGGTATACAGTACGGTAAGCTGGGATACGATTTATACACTTCCTGCCGAAAGCGGATGGTGTGGAGGTTGTGCAACTTTTACAGCCTTTACAGCGGATAGTAAGTATGTCGTGAAAGCTGTTAACAAAGGACAGGTCGCTATCTATGAAACTGCAACGGGAAAGAAATTAAAGCAATTGACCGAAGAGCTCGAAGACATCAGAAGTGTGGCATTTAATCAGGATGACAGCAGACTTTTAGTGGCAACTGAAAAGGGAGTATTCCAGTGGAATGTAGATGATGCAAGTCTCTACATGGACTTTTATCCGGATGTGAAAGAAGTGAATGATGCGACATATTCACCAGACGGCAATTTGATTGTTGTGTCGGGCAATGACAACAAAGCCACTCTATGGGGAGCTGATACAGGTGATCAATCCGGTGAGTTTTCGGGGATTTTACAAGAGGTTGATAAAGGCGGAATCAATTACGACCCGGATAATTACTGGGAGTCATATCTGGCCAAATATGTAAAACTTAAAAGCAAAATCCTTCTGACAAAGGACGGTCAGCAACTCATCCGTGGAAAATTCGGAAAGTTTGCCAGAAAGTGGGACCTGAAAAGTGGAGAAGCAAAAATAGAATACAGAGGCCATAACAAGGCAGTTTTGGCATTGGCTACCAACAAGGATGAATCAAAGTTGGTTACCGGTGATGGAGATGGTGTGGTGATTGTCTGGGATGCTGTAACAGGCGATTCTTTGATGAGCTTCAATGGGCACAGAGGTCCGGTCTGGGATATTCAGTTTAGTAATGATCAGCAAAAACTGGTGACGGTTTCCTGGGATGGCTATGCTTTTATTTACGATGTTGAGACAGGCAAAATGCTTTCAAATATATACTTTGGCAATCGATCAGCTTTCACAGTAAGTTTTACACCCAACGACCTGTATATAATCGTTGGTCTGCTCGACAAAAAACTGGAAATGTTTGAAATAGATACCAAAAGATCTGTCAGAGAGTTTGTGGGACATACCGACGTGGTTTCTGAGATTGATTTTCATGCAGATGGACAAACGATGCTCACCGTTAGCTGGGATGGGTCCGCAAGAACCTGGGATGTCAATACAGGTATGATGATCGAAAAGTATAAGACTTCCCGTCCATTGCATACCGGACTATTTTCTGAGCAACAAAAGATGGTACTGGTAGCTGGTGAGTCACAGGAGATCCAATTGCTGGATGAGTCAGACCTCCAATTGAAACAATCGCTAAAAGGACACCAGTCGGATATTGTCACGATACAGGTAAATGAGGCCGCCGGACTGATGGTTTCTAATAGCCTCGATGGTGCGACCAAAATCTGGGACCTGGATAAGAAAAAAGAGTTTTTTGAACACATTCATATCGGGAAAAACGATTGGATGGTCAAATCAAAACAAGGGTACTTCAACGCCACCGAAGGAGCCAGAAGAGTCATCCACTTTGTGAAAGGCAATAAAACTTACAGTGCAGATCAGTTTTTCGATGATTTTTACCGGCCTGATCTGATCCCCGATTTGTTTTCTGTCCGCGGAGGCAACAACCAACGGGAGGGACTATTACAAAAGATTGATAAATTCCCTCCTCCGGAAGTGAAGCTGGCGCTTAAGCCCTCGGAAGACCTGACGAAGAGCGAGGTGTATATCAAAGTAGTAGACCAGGGAGGAGGTTTCAAATCTCTCAAGCTTTTTCACAATGGCAAAAGAATCAATGTCAGTAAACCAAAAGCGGTCAGTGAAAGAGGCGACCAGCAGGTGTGGGTTTCTAAAGTTGATATTCCGTTGGTGGGTGGAAAAAATGTTTTTGGAACCGTAGGCATCAGCAAAGGAGGTACCGAGTCAGCACTGGTGGAAAAAGCGGTATTTTCCAATCAGAAGACTCCATCTGCCAATTGCCATATTTTTGCCATCGGTATCAATGATTATCAAAACAATAGCCTTGATCTGGGCTATGCCAGATCGGACGCAGAAGCGATTGTAGCTGCTATTAAACAAGACAAACAGCAGTTGTTCAACGAGGTACACGTAACCAGCTTATTCGATGCTGAAGCCACGAAAGAAAACATCTTAAAATCTCTCGATGACTTGACTGCTAAAGTTGGCATCAATGATGTATTCATATTTTATTATGCAGGACACGGTAGTGTAGCTGATGGCCGCTTCTTTTTTATACCCACCGAAACAAGCAGACTTTTCGATATCAAAAACCTGCAAAAAACTGCCTTGGAAGCAACCATATTGCAAGAGAAATTCAAAGATATAAAAGCATTGAAGCAGGTGATCATCATGGATGCATGTCAATCCGGCGAGTCTGTTGAGTTGCTTGCTCAGAGAGGATCTGTAGTGGAAAAGGCGATTGCTCAACTTTCGAGGAGTGCAGGAATACACGTCTTGGCATCTGCCAGAGGAGATCAGTATGCCTCAGAATTTAAAGAACTGAAACATGGTTTGTTCACCTATGTGCTTTTAAAAGCGTTGGAAGGAGAAGCTGACGGAACTCCGAAAGAAGGCAAAGTAACCCTTTATGAACTGAAGTCCTATTTAGATGATCAGGTACCGGAAATCAGCATGGAATACAAGGGAAAACCTCAGTATCCATATACTTTTTCAAAAGGAAACGATTTCCCGCTACGGGTAGTGCCAACTGGTGAAGACAAGGACTAAAAGAAGAACAGGAATCCGCTTATCAGAATAGTTAGCAGATTAGGAGTGAGGTTTTATTAAATTCGAAAAAACAAAACAGATGAAGCGATTACTGTTATTGATAACTTTGGTAGGGTTAAGCCGGGTGCTCATTGCACAAACAGGAGAAGTAACAACATTCATTCTCGTTCGTCATGCCGAAAAGGCTTCTGACGGTACCAAAGACCCGCCCTTAAATGCTGTTGGCCAAAAGAGGGCTTACACGCTGTATGAGACCTTATCAGATACGAAAATTGATAAGATTATTTCTACACCGCTCAAAAGAACCAGAGCTACGATGAAACACGTGGCGCTGAATAGTAAGTTGGAAATAGAAACTTACGATTACAAAAATAAGATGCTCCTGCAAGAGCTTATCAAAGAAAATGCCGGGCAGACAATCCTGATTTCAGGGCATTCTAATACGACTCCTTTTTTAGTGAACCAACTGATAGGTGAACAAAAATTTGAGCAATTGGATGATGACGAATATGATAAAATCTTCATCGTTTCCTGTACCAAAGTGGGTGACGGCAAATTGGTAGTAATCAAATATTGAAATCAGATTTGATTAATTGATTCAGTTAGAAAGCTTTCTAACTGAATCACTGTTAATCTTCAAAATAACAAAAATCATTTCTCAAATAAACAGATATGCAAGTAAGAAACCTTGAACCCAATTCACTGTGGAATCATTTTGCTGACCTCAATGCAGTTCCCCGGGCCAGTAAAAAAGAAGAACGTGTGATTCAGTTCATGATGGATTTTGGCAAGAGCCTGAATCTGGAAACATTCAAAGATGAGGCAGGAAATGTTTTTATCAAAAAACCGGGAAGCAAAGGCTTTGAGGGTAGACCTACGATCATCATGCAAAGTCACCTGGATATGGTTCATCAGAAAAATACCTCCTCCGATTTCGACTTTGCCACACAAGGCATAGACATGGTGGTTGATGGTGATTGGGTAAAAGCCAATGGTACAACCCTTGGTGCTGACAATGGTATCGGTGTTGCTACCATCATGAGTCTGCTAGCCTCTACAGATATTGATCATCCACCTATTGAAGCCCTTTTCACAATTGATGAGGAAACGGGCATGACCGGGGCATTGGAGTTGAAAGGAGGGATGCTTTCAGGGAATATCCTGCTAAATCTTGACACCGAGGATGATACGGAACTGACGATCGGCTGTGCCGGTGGAGTAGATTTTACTGCAACCAGACCTTCAGAGTCAGAGTCTGTACCGGAAAATATGTTGGCCTATAAAATTACTGTCAACGGCTTGAATGGCGGACACTCAGGAATGGATATTCATAAAGGATTGGGAAATGCCAATAAGCTGATGAATCGTATGCTTTGGAAAGCCAATGAAGAGTATGGGCTCAGAATCGCAGAAATAGACGGGGGCGGATTGAGGAATGCCATTCCGAGGGAAAGCTTCGCTGTAGTTTGTGTACCGAAAGACCAGGCAGTCGAATGGCAAAACCATTTCGAGGAAAGAGCAACTGAGATTATCGATGAATACACAGCCAACGATTCAGGATTGGTAATAGCTTTTGAAGAAACTGAAATGCCGGAAGCGGTGATCTCTGAAAATGTACACAGAAAGGTATTGGCTGCTGTTTATGCTGCTCATAACGGCATATACAGAATGAGCCCCAATATTGATGATCTGGTTCAGACGAGTAATAATGTAGCCAGAGTATTGGTGAATACGGAGAAGTGTGAAGTGCTATGCCTTACCCGTTCATCTGTCGATTCTGAAAAGTTTGACCTGGTAGATTCTATCAGGGCGGGGTTTGAAATGGCTGGCTTTACGATAGCCTTAGGTGGATTATATCCTGGCTGGACACCTGCACCTAAATCGGAATTGGTGGAGATGATGAAAGGACTTTATGAGGAACTTTTTGATTCCAAACCACAGGTAATGGCTTGTCATGCAGGATTGGAGTGTGGCATCATCAGTACTAATTACCCGCACCTGGATATGATCAGTTTTGGTCCAAATATCAGGGGAGCACATTCTCCCGATGAGAAATGCCAGATCAGCTCCGTACAGAAATACTGGAAATATTTGCTGGAGGCACTCAAAAGGATTTAATACATAACACAATTGTGTTATTAAGAAGGCCGCCTATCGACAGATGGGTGGCCTTTTTATTGTCCCAATAACCTCACAATTACCTGGTCAGATTAGAGACTATTTGCCAGAGATTATGACAGCTAATAAGCGTCTTCAACCATAAATCTCAACATATGATAATGATTAATAATCAAAATAATTGATTATATTTAAAGTCCAGCACTTCGAACACGCTATTGATTTTATACATCTAATAGCCTATTACTTATATTGAATTATTCAAGATCATTTAAAAGAGATAATAATTCTCCAGCCTAATTATGAAAAATTATCTATTTATTTGCTTGCTGCTATTCCTGATTCTCGGAAAAGCACATGCGCAGGAAATCCAGATTACCAATATTCAACAACGCGGCGATAAAGTATCAATCCAATACAATTTATTGGACGAAAGACTGGACAGAAGCTATTCCGTCCGGCTTTACACATCAATGGATAACTTTATCAGACCTGTAGAAAAAGTTGCAGGAGATGTGGGCGTTGATATCCCCGTCGGACCCAACAAGACCATTACATGGAATGCCAAAGAAGAGCTCGGAGAGTTTTTCAACGGAGGCATCAAGTTAGAACTGAAAGGACAAGTCTATGTCCCGTTCGTGGAATTGGATGGGATACAGGACAATATGACTTTTAAAAGAGGAACTCCAAATGATCTGGTATGGTTCGGCGGAAGAGGGGACAATATCCTAAGTGTAGAACTCTATCAAAAAGATCAACTCGTAAGATCTTTCAAAGAGCTTCCCAATACCGGTAAAGCGTCGATTATGATTCCGACAAATGTAAAACCGGGCACAAACTATCGATACAGGATCAGCGACAGTAGAAATCGCGACGAAGTGGTGTTTTCAAAGTCCTTTTCGGTGCGCAGGAAGATACCATTGGGTACCAAGTTAACAGCCGGTACCATTTTTGGAGTAGGAGCCTATTTTTTAATTCAGGCACTAATCCCCGAAGTAGAAGAAGATATTGCAGCTCCACCTATTCCAGTCAGATAAATGAAAAAATTACTAATCCTCGTGTGCCTGGCGGTCAGTTTTTCCGCTTTTGCTCAGAAACCTACCTATAAATATATTTCAGGGACAAATCCTGAACTCGAAAACCTGGAAAATGCAGTCTTCGATTTAACCGAACCTGGCCCCAGACAGGGTGCTATTACCTTTACCGACAGTATTGGAAACCTTTGGTTATTCGGAGGTACAGGCTCTGATCTGAATTTTGTCGATGGTTATTACAGTGATTTCTGGCAGTATGATCGAGATCTGCAGATATGGACCTGGTACGAAGGAAAAATAACCGTAGACAGGCCATTGCCGATGCTTAATAATTCTTTGACCTTCAATGTTGATAACGCTGATAGAGTGATAATAGATCCTGATGTTTCGGATTTTGATGAAGACCTGACCATTGAACTATGGTTCAAAACCACTGAAGAGTTTTTCTCTCCCTTAATTGCTTTAACACCCGATAATCCAACTGAAAGAACCAGTGGATGGGCTTTAACATATGATTTTGGCAGGTTGGAATTTGTATACGGGAATGGTGTAGACATATTTCTTTTGGTGCAAGCCGAAGATCTGGATTTGAGCGATGGAGAGTGGCACCATGTGGCCGTCACTACGAGAGGTCCGCAAGGCCGGTTTTCCACAGGGATTTCCAAATTGTTTGTAGACGGCGAAAAAGTTGGCGAGTTGAATAGCAACCCACCCGTCTATAACCAGGAGACGCATTCCGTGATGATTGGATATACCACGCGGAATAGCTTTCAAGAGTATTTCCGAGGAAGTATTGACGAAGTAAGAATCTGGAGTAATACACGAACGGAAAGTGAGATATCGTCTTTTTACAACATAGAGCTGGCCGGAAATGAAGACTTTCTCGATGCATATTTCGACTTTAATCAGGGAGTGGCAGGATCACCAGATAACCGCGAGGTTGAACTACTGAATAAAGTGGAAGGCGCTCCCAACGGAACTTTAGATTTTAGTTATAGAAATGCTTCTTTCCTTGGAGAATTGGCAGCTACCAGGTTCTGGCGTACGGATCTTGGGGACAATAGAATCAGGCTAAATGCAAAAGGTACCCTCGATGCTCTCAGTGATACAACAAATCTTGCTTTCTCTTTCGAGTATGAAGATGGCGTTCCGGGAGGGAAAAACTTCGATAAATCCCAGGCTTCCGATGGCTCAGTCAACGATGAGTTGGCAGGTTTGGTAAACTTTAATCTCTCAGGAGACTCTTCAAATTACCTTGAGGACAGATTACCGCTGCTACCGGACACTTACTTCTTCAATGCCGGTGCACTGGAAAATGTTTTCGAAGATGTCAATAAAGATGGTTTTCTGGATATGGTCTCTGCAGGAGGATTCAATCTTGCCTATCTTGAAAACAATCAGGATGGGACTTTTGGCAATGGTGTATCTTTTGAAGTAGGAGGTGAAGCCAGAAGTTTGACTGCATTGGATTGGAATGATGACGACAACATCGATTTTGCAGTCTCCGCCTTTGATTATACACAAAACGCTCCCAGTAAAATCAGAATGCTTTATAGCGACGGGACTGGAGCGATACTTTCAACAACAGATATTGACATAGGTGCCAATGGTCAGCCGTTAGGAATGAATACAGCAGACTTCAATGGAGATAATTTTCCTGACCTAATCGTTTCGCTGGTAGGCTTCAACGTCGTAAGAATCTACTTTGGAGATGGAACAGGAAGTTTTGATAATTTCATCGATGTACCAGTTGAAGGTCTGAATGCATCCGGTTCACCCGAACCTGAAGTCACGGATTTCAATAACGATGGACTAGTCGATTTCGGAGTACCCAACATAATGAACAATCAGCGGCAGTATCAGGTGTATCTCAATGATGGGACTGGCGTTTATGACAATCCGGTGATCACTCCCTTTGTAACAGATATGAATAATATGTCCACGGTAGATTATAATCAGGATGGTATTCCGGATATTATTTTCGAATCCAGGGATTTCCAAAACAATGCCTTCAATGCGATCACCTGGAGAGGAGTTGGCGATGGTACGTTTGACGAATTGGTAACAACGGAAATAGGCCGGACAATCAATAGCTTCAACAGTGGAGAGCTGAATGAAAATGGACTGCTTGAACTATTTATTGCATATGACTTCAGCAACGAAGGGCCATCCTTTTCTTATGCACAGTTGAACTTAGATGGTACTATTGATCTTTTCAACAGGTTTTCAACAATCAATAACGTTTATCAGGTGGGTGTTGCGGACCTGGATAAAAATGGTATTACTGATGTGGTAGCATTTGCTTTCGCCGAAGCAAATGTCTTTCTCAGGGATCAGACAGACATGTTAAGGACAATGTCCATCAATACACTCAATTTTGACGGAGTAGATGATTTCATCGAGTTTGATGATTTTCGACCTTTCGATCAAAGTTTTGTTTTCGAGACGTGGATCAAAACAACAGATAACGGAACTATATTCTCATTTACACCAGAAATGCTCGATCATGAATGGGAGTCATCATTGGGTTCATTTTCTTTTGCCATCCGTGATGGTCAGCCCGGTCTTATCATAGAGGGTACAGATGATCGTTTTGCCAGAAGCCAGAGGCCTTTGATTGACGGTGAATGGCATCATTTGGCATTGAGGGTTTCAAATTATGACGAATTGGAGTTTGTCACAATTTTTCTGGACAATATCAGCATATTTGGGGAGGAGTTTGAATTCGACGATTTTCTGCAGACAGGAAATAGTAGCTACACCAGTAAGATTGGTTATGCCACAGACGATTTCGCAGATGTTTTGGGGGTTACCAGGCAGCTACCGGGATCTAACTGGGCTGAAGGGTTCGACTTCTTTGCTGGTGAAGATGGAAGGGCTTATGCCGTCAGCTGGCAGGACAGTGCCGGAAATTTGATGGTTTTTGGTGGAGAGGGCGAAGCAGGTCTTTACAATACACTAAAAAAATATGACCTGAATTTGAAACAGTGGGTGATAGTGGACGGAGAGGATGTGCCAGATGGTGCGGCATTTTATGGAGAACTGAACGTACCTGATGATTCGAATATACCTTCAGTTAGACGATTTTCCAGGGGTGTTCAGGACAATGATGGCAACATTTGGCTATTTGGCGGACTTCAATCGGAAGATAACCTCAACAACGAATTGCTGAATGATTTGTGGTTTTACGACGCTAAAAATAACATATGGACATGGAAAGGAGGCAGCAATGAACCCAATGCACTGGCCAGTTATGGAACGATGGGGGTTGGTTCCACAGCAAATATTCCAGGTGCAAGAGAGAGTCATCAGATGTGGATCGATGACCAAAATACGATCTGGCTCATGGGTGGATATGGTCTGGATGCTGTTGCTGAGGAGGGTTATCTAAATGATCTCTGGAAATATGAGATTGCTACTGGCGAATGGACATGGGTAGCGGGTGGTGACCAGAACGACCTGGCCGGTGTATACGGTCAGCTTGGTGTCTCTTCTCCAGAAAACTATCCTGGATCAAGAGCTGGCAGCCTTACCTGGAAAGATCAAAACGGCTTGTTCTGGTTTTTCGGTGGACGGGGATATGACAAGTTTGGAGAAAGACTGGGTTACTTAAATGATCATTGGAGCTTCAATCCGCAAACAGGGGAATGGATCTGGTACGGTGGTTCTAATTTTGCCAATAGTACCGGAGTATACAATCAAAAAGGTATTTCATCTACGGAATTTATCCCTGGCGCAAGAATACAAGGCACCACATGGGTAGATGATGATGACAATTTGTGGATGTTCGGAGGATTCCTCAATAGTAGTACAGGTACGGGACTTTACAGTGACTTCTGGCTGTATGAGAAAGAATCAGGTGAATGGACCTGGTTCAATGGAAAGAATTCTACCGGTACCCAGGAAGATGTCGGCGTATATGGTCAGATTGGAAATGGTAGTAAACCACATCCGGGTGCCAGACATGGCGCACTGACCTGGACCGATAGCAACGACGACTTCTGGATGATGGGTGGCTCTTTTTTTAGTTCTGGTAGTTTTGGCGGATTTTTTAACGATCTCTGGAAGTTTGATGTGGCAAATGAAGCTTGGGAATACAGAGGTGGAAGTACAAGTCTGACGATCAATGAAGGTGACTATGGAGCGCTTGGAGTTAGTAATTCCAACAATGAGCCCAAAAGCCGCTGGCACGGCGCTTCCTGGGTCGACAAAAGAGACAGGCTCTGGTTTTTCGGTGGTATCCACAGAAATACCGTTACGAATAGTGTTGCCTGGATCAATGACCTCTGGGTATACGATCCGGCTTCAGATGTATTCACCTGGATGGGTGGTCAGCCGGATATTGGAGGTTCGGGCAAATATGGAACCAAAGGTGTACCAAGTGCCGCCAATATTCCTGGAGCAAGAAGTTCCAGTGCGGACTGGGTAGATGATGAAGGTAATTTCTGGTTGTTCGGTGGCTATGAAAATTTTGAATACAACAATGACCTCTGGAAATTCAATCCGGAAACGCTGGAATGGATGTGGGTATCAGGAAATAGCTTTCAGAATACACCGGGCACATATGGCCAGCGGGGTGTTGCAAGTCCCGAAAATGTGATTGGATCGCGCCGATATGCTGACGCCTGGGTAGGAAAAGATGGTAAAATATGGATTTTTGGCGGTCAGGCTATTGATGGCAAAGCGCGACTGGGTCTCATGAACGATTTATGGCAATATGATCCTGATACGAACTTATGGACCTGGATGCATGGAAGTGATTCCGTCGGTACAATTGGCAGTTATGGCACGAAAGGTGTCGCAGACCCGGCAAATGTACCACCACCACGGTACGGACATGCCACCTGGGTGGATGATGCAGGTAACCTATGGATGATGGGAGGATTGGGAGAGATTGTCAATGATGATGACGTGTTGATAAGAGATCAGTTAAATGACCTTTGGAAATACGACATTAGGGAAAACGTATGGATCTGGGTAGGCGGATCAAACAAGATTGTGCAAGAACCTACAATGGGGATGCAGGGCGTATTTTCTGAGAGTAATGTGATACACGGCAGAGAACGGATTGTTCCTTTCGAATCCAGGGGGAAAAGCCTCTGGTTGTTCGGGGGTAGGCAGGATAATATCACTAGCCTTGGTGATTTCTGGGAAATTAAATTTACGCCAGGTAGTACGACAGTTGAAGTACAGGATGATAACGTTGGTCAGCATGCCTTTAAGATGGAGTATGAAGAGCCCTGGGCCAATGAATATCATATACAGGTGGCAGATAATGAAGATTTTGATGACCTGATATTCGATCAGCAGTTAACAGATAAGGAAGCTGTAGTAACAGGTCTGGAGGCAGGTACTTTCTATTATTACAGAGTCAATGCGATCAACGAAATTGGTCAATCCATGTTTGGAGATGAGTTTGGAAGGGTTTTAACCCTGCCGGCAGCTCCCGAGTTTTTAGAGGCGGATATGCTGCTTGATAGCGTTACACCTTTTTCAGCAACGATCAGGTGGAATGATAACGCGGGAGTAGTAGAAAATTATCTCATTGAAGTTTCAAGGGACCCAATATTCCGTGATACTTTGCAACTGCACGAAGGTTTTAGAAGCAAAATGCTGCCGGGAAGTGTTGATTCGGTGGAAATTACATCACTGCAACCGGGTACGGTGTACTATGCCAGGTTACGGGCAGGTAACAACACGGGCATTTCCGAATACTCCGAAATTGTCAGCTTTCTCACAGCACCTAAGAGACCTGAGACCGTAACGCTCAACAGAAATAATATAAGAGCCAATGGCTTTGCAGTCGTTTGGGTACCCGTAGAAGAGATACTGGATGATTATAAAATATTGGTTTCAACCGACCCTAATTTCGAAAATCCTGACTCAGTACTGGCAGATTATAATTTCGCTTCTATAGGAAAGGAATTCAATTCAACGGTTATAGACAGCCTAAAGGCTGGAAGACAATACTTCATGAGGCTTTATGCCGGGAATTCATCAGGACTATCGCTTCCTTCTGAGACTGTCAGTGTTTTGACACTGCCCGCACCTCCTGTGTTCCCGCTGGAACCGGAAAATGCATTTGTTGATTCGGTTAGTCAGAATACAGTCAGGATTACATGGAACGCTCCGTCAGAGATTTTCGATGGTTACCTGATGGAGGTATCGGAAGAGTCTACAGTTACCATTCCTGAGCTCAGACTCAATGGATATGGCAGATTTAACCCTAAACCAATTGATAAATCTGAAAATCTGGAGACTATCAGTGGTCTTGAATCAGGTGAAACTTACCACGCAAGAATCAGGTCCTTTAACGAGTCCGGACAATCAGTTAATTCCAATATTATTACGTTTCTAACAGTTCCAAGTGCTCCTACAAATTTACAAGTTGAGAATATCAGTCAGGAAGGGGCACGTTTAACATGGAATGCAGTCAAAGGGGCTGATAATTACTTGTTTGAGTTTAGCGACTCACCGGACTTCCCTGAAGGTACAGTCGAAGAATTAAATGGGGAATCACAAAACCTGACCTCATTGCAGCCTGGAGTAAAATACTATGTCAGAGTACAATCACAAAATGATGCCGGGTCCAGCGGTGCTTTTGATGATTATGACTCACTAAGCTTTGTCACTATTCCGGGAACTCCGGGAGAAATCAGCTTTTCAGATTTCGGTCAGAGTAGTGTAACAGCTTCCTGGAATCCTGTCAGTGGAGCCACCGGCTATCAGGTAGATGTATCGGACAATGGCTTTCAGACATTTATTACAGGTTACAATAATCAGCTGTTTGCCCAATCAGAAGTACAAATCAACGGCCTCACACCTGGAGTAGGTTATGACATTCGTGTGAGATCAGTAATTGGCGAGAACAAGGTTTCTCCCAACAGAACAAACAGTAATGTGCAGTTCTTTACAGTTCCAGCCACTCCTATTGCCAGGGATGCTTCCAAGGTCAGTGCCAACGGATTTTCTGTCAATTGGGACCCGTCCGTAGGAGCAGATGCTTATGAGTTAACCGTATTTTCTAATGAAGATTCTGGTTTTCAGATAATTGATACAGTCACCGTTGTGGCGTCCTATAATGTGTCAGGAGTGATGACGGGAACGGAGTACCAGTATTTTGTAAGAGGGCTGAATCAGTCAGGAGCCTCCGCTGAATCTGCTACAATTTCTGTTGTAGCCCAGAACAGCAGCCAGACGCTCAGCATTGCATCTCTGGAATATGACGCAGATTATTCAGCTACTGCCGCTAATACGGAGATTCCGCTCGTTATCAGAACTACCGGCGGATTTGCTGATCCTACTGTAACACTTCGCTATAGGGGAGTCACGGAATCCGTATGGTCTGATTATATCGAAATACCTGAATCCGGTAGTGACAATGTCTATGAATTTACCTTTGCTGAAAATCTCTTAGATGATATCGGACTGCTGTTCGATGTGGTCGCATCAGATGGATTTGTTTCAGATACACTGGCAAATAATACAATCAACAGGGTGTTTAGTGAATCTCAAAGCGAGCCACTGCCAGACTTGGTTTTTGGTGGCTGGCAAATGATCTCGATACCATTTGTACTGGATGATGACCTGGTAACTTCAATATTCAATGAACTTGTTTCATTGGAATATAAAAAACGATGGCGACTGATGCATTACGTGAACGATGAATATCAGGATGCTATCACAGGTTTTACCAGGATGGAACTCGGTAAAGGTTACTGGTTCTTCAGCAAGAATGAAGTAACCATCAATGTTGGTGCGGGTAAAACCAATACAGAAGTGCCAACTAAAATCCCGATAGCAACTGGCTGGAATCAGATTGGAAATCCGTTTAATGGCGTCATGGAGTGGAGGACGATTCTAAGGAATAATGGTGAATCTGCCTTTATAGATGACCTGTTTGTCTATTCATCGGCAGGCAATGAATTTTCCGAAACCACAACGTTGAATCCATTTGAAGGGGCATTTGTATGGTCAGACCGGGATACGGAGCTTGATCTGTTTCCGGGCTCTATGCCACCAAATGGAAGGGCAGAAGTAGCCAACAGACCAGGTGAGAGCCTCGATGAAGGAGATAACTGGATGCTGCCGCTGACTATTTCTATCAATGGCCAAAGTAAACAGCTGGCAGGGTTTGGCATGCATGAAAATGCAAACGAACTGAAAGACACTTACGACAAAATGTTGTTGCCAAGATTTGGTGATTATCTCGAAATGTACACAACTCACGATGCTTATAGTTATCCTTATTTTAGGACAGACATGGTTCCTGTCAGAGATGAATATGTCTGGCATTTCGATCTGGAATCAAATCATCAGACAGGAAAAGCAACACTTAGTTGGGATAGCCAGTTGCTGGCAGACCGTGAGGTTTGGTTGGTAGATGAGTCTACTGGTCAGGTGATCGAAATGGATGCACGGAATCAATATCAGTTTACCTTCTCAGGCAGCAGGCAGTTATCGGTTCAATATTCACTAGATCCGAATTATCAGCCAATACCTTCGAGGCTGATATTAGGAGATGCCTATCCAAATCCAACACTCGAATCAACGAATATTCCTGTGTTGTTACCGGATAGCAACGAGCGATACGGACTGGAACTGTCGATCTATGATTTGCAGGGCAAGAAAGTGGCTACAGTAGCAAAAGGAGAGTTCGAACCCGGACTGCACCTGTTCAAATGGGAAAAAGATGCGTACTCAACCAGTGCCGGAGGCGTGTATTTCTACAGGCTGTCCTTTACGGATTCCGAACTGGGCGTATTACAAAAGAAACTGATCATAAAGCAATAAAACATTAAAATCAGACAGATATGAAAACATTCGTATTCATGCTCATGCTGGCAATTTCATTCAATTCCTTAGGGCAGATTGTTTCCAGCAAGTCTAACGAAATCCAATTACAGTTTTTAGATGAAACGAAGAATGCTTCCTTTCCACAGATCAAATGGATTTCTCCCCGCCTCGAATACACCAATTCCGAGGAGGAAAGAATAGACATCAAAGCCAATGTTACATCCCTGCACAAACTGGAAAGTGTAGTGCTACACATCCTGAAAGGAAAAAATGAACAACCCGTAGCTTCCCGGACAGTATATGTCGAGGACCCTTTCAAAGTAAATTTGGATATGTCTATGAAGTTATTTGATGGTGAAACGTGGCTGGTACTGGAAGCAAAGACAGTCAACGGTGGAATCACTAAGGAACTCCGGAATATCAAAGTAGGAATGGATGCCATTGGAGATGCTGTGATGGCAGATAGAAAGGACTATGCGCTCTTGTTTGGTATTAATAAATATGATAATTGGAATGATTTGGTAAACCCTGTTTTCGACGTTCAGGCAATCGGAAAAGAACTGGAAGAACGGTATGGCTTTGAGGTGGAAATCGTCCTGGACAGTGAACAGGATGAAGTAATGACGAAATTGAGAGAATATGCACAAATCAACTTCAAACCGCAGGATCAGCTGTTTATATTCTTTGCCGGGCACGGACAGTACGATGATGTATTTGGTGAGGGATTTCTGGTAGCGAAAAACTCTCTGAGGAATGATGTCAGTAAAAACTCTTACATCTCCCATAACAGGATTCGCAGTAACATCAACAACATACCCTGCGAGCACATTTTTTTAAGCATGGATGTCTGTTTCGGAGGAACTTTTGACCCGATGCTGGCCTCATCGAGAGCGGCGGCCTATGAGCTGACGAACGACAAAGAATACCTGGTAAGAAAGCTGTCTAAAAAGACGCGTAAATACCTGACTTCCGGCAGTAAAGAATATGTATCGGACGGAGTTGCCGGCGGACATTCCCCTTTTGCGAGAAATATGCTGGAAGCGCTGAAATCAAATGGAGGAGAGGATAGAATCCTGATTTTGGATGAAATCAAAGCCTATATGGAAAGACTCAAATCCACGCCGAGGTTTGGCTCATTTGGCAGTGACATCAATGGTAGCGACTTTGTGTTTATTGCGAGGTAACGACTGTTACCATAAATTTTATCCGATCAGTGTCTCTCCGATAGCTATCAGAGGACACTTGATTAACAAGACTGTTGGGTACTTTTTCTGATGATCAGTTTTGTAGTCATATAATTTAATCAATTCAAGATATCATGAAATAAGGAGCCTTTTTGGCTCTTTTTTCATGGAGGAATCTCGAAGTTTACCTGATCTAAATAAACAAGTATGGTCATCTATCAAAAACTTGATGAAAACAGGTTGATAGAGAAACAACTGCTTACAATCAATAGTAAATGATTACATTTACAAATCATCTGAAAAACTTGATACCATGAGAAATCTTTTAATTTTTATACTGTTAGTGACATTTTCTGTGAGTTGCCAGGAAAAACCTCAGCTGGATGCTCAAAATATCATCAGCAGATTTCATGAAAGCGCAGATACAATAAACACCGTGGAATATCGCATCCGCAAGTCAGATTCTTATGGAGAAGGAAAGGTGTCTCACAGTGAAGGCATGGCGGTTGTTGAGAAAAATGAAAGTGACACTATTTTCGGGTTTTCATTCTATGGTCAAATGGATGATTATACAATCGACAGTTATTATCATTATCCATATTGTTTTGAAATTGATGAAGAAGAAAGGGCATATAAGCAATATCCTGCTGACTTTCGTTTCATCGGTAGTCCCGGTGGTCAAATGATTCATACTAGTATTTTTAAACTGGAAAATGAATATTTGAAAGTATCAATGAATGAGACAGATAGTTCCTTCCAGCTAAAATATGAATTAAAAGATGATACGACTTTTAATATTACTGAAATAGTACATTCTTATGAATTAGAAAAAGAAAGCCTTTTTCCAGTCAAAATTGCTGAAACAGCTGTTAGAAATCAGAAACAGTTATCATTTACAAGAGAATTTAAGGACGTTAAATTTAATGATCAGGTTAGTAAGACCATCTCGGATTTTAAGTTGGAATTGGCGGATTACAGTATTATTAGACCCAAAGAGCCGGAACCCAGTCCGTTTCTTGGAAAAAAACTACCCGAGCTAAATTTGTCCGACCTCTTTAATGATAGCAAACTGGTTAACATCGGTCAAGGCACAATACTTCTAATTGATTTTTGGGAAGTGTGGTGCGGCCCTTGTATCAGTTCGTTTCCTAAAATTGAAGAGTTGAACAAGAAGTATCGCCCTAACCTCACCGTTATTGGTATTCTTTCAGATGATCCTGCGGATGCAAAAAAACTAGTAGAAAAAAAGAAACTTACTTTTCAAAACCTGATTGGCAATGATCTGATCAAAAAGCAATTTGGCGTCAACAGTTTTCCCAGGTATTACCTGGTAGACAAAAACGGGATTGTCAGAAAAGAATACTTTGGGTTTTCCGAAGCTATTGAAGAAGATATTAAAGAATTTATCCAATCAGTGTCTCCCGAAGGAACAATATAATCCAATCAGTGTCCCTTGAAGAGGACAATGATAAATTTGAAAGCTCTATTTTAAGACTACTCTAAAGAATTTTGCTTGATCAAAAATAATGAGTTAGATTTCAATATGAATTAGTATACAAAAGCAGAAAATCAAACTACGTTACGCTTGAACAATTAATACAATGAAATTGATTTCAGGTTTATGAGAATATTAATTTTGACCCTGCTGGTCGCCTTACAAGCCATCTGCTGCCTTGCACAGGATAAGTATCCTTGCATGGGAGGTAATTGCGAGAATGGTGTTGGGAAAAAGAAGCTAAATGATTCATACGTTTATATCGGTTATTTTGTAAATGGAGAACGTAGTGGTATAGGAGTTTCTTACAGCATTAAGTCAGACTATGCCAATCTATTCACCAGTAAAGAAGACAAGCCATATGGGATGTCAATATCTCTTTCAATGAAAGAGTCATCTTTGAACTTGATCCAGGTTACGGAACATAAAGGCAAAACGCTATATCCCAAACTTGAAATTCAATACGGTGGCGAGGCTACTAAATTTTATGCAAGAAGATACTCCGATAGCAGAGAAAAATTGGTAAGAAACGGCCGTGGCGGTTCGAGTAAGAATGATGATAGCCGTTGTAAAGAAAATGATAAAGTAACCCGATGTATTAGCTATTATTACCTCAGTAGCTTACACCATAAATTCAAAATGGGGAATTCCAGCAACCGGGTTTTTATTGAGCTGGAAAAAAGTTCAATTAAATTAGTACCTGATGATGTTGAAAAAGACCATTATCAGACCGCTTATACCTGGGATGAAAAGGGAATTACAATAGAAAACAAAGCACTTAATCAGAAATTAAGAATATTAAACCCTAAGACCTTTGTATTGTATCCTAAAAGGGCCAAAATAAAGTACATGGCGCCAAATGGTGATGAATTCATGTTCATCGGTTTTTAAGATTTCATCTAAACAGTATCTCTCGAAAACGACAAAATTATCGGATCAGTGTCTTTCGAAGAGAGCACTGATAAAAATAGTGGTATGATTTCTGTTAGTTTCCAAAATACACAATCTAATATATTCGGTTTCAGAATCCGTTTCGACCGAATCAAACAAACCAAATTCAGAATGAATTTTTCTAAAATATTACAAATACTAATTTTCATCTTCATCAGTGCTTCGGGCAATTTACTTGCTCAGGATTTCAACTTCAAAGCAAGTGAAGATTTTGACAAAGCTTTAGAAAAAAGCGCAGCAGATAACAAAACACTGTTGATATTCACATATATAGGGGAAAACTCACGATTGAACGAATACCAAACCGGACAGTTCCACATTAATTCAGCGATGGCTGATCCTGAAGTGAAAGAATACCTCAGTCAAAATTACGTATCCCTCTGGATCGATTTAAACACTGACATAGGAAAAGCAGCAGCCAATCAGCTGGGGTTTGGAGAGGATTTTTCAGTGATAGGATTATTCCACGCCGGCACCTTTACACGTTTGCTGGCACAAATGTCACAGCAGTCGAAAAGCGTAGGCAGTCTCTCTGAATTCCTAAAAGAAGGAGTTGAATTGAATAGCTGGCTTGGAGATTTCATTGATAGTGACCAGTCGGATATGAGCGGCCAATCAGCACAAGCTGCTTTTAACAAAATAGAAGAGGCAGCAAGAAGAGGAGGCCAAATTAGCAAAGAGCTGGTGGCGGCACATATTTTGAAGGAGCTAAGTCCAAATCGTTATTTTGAAGCTGGTCACGGTCAGACGTTCGAGTTTGGATTCCTGAATGATATTAATCATCTCGGGTTGCAGTACTTACTGAGAAACCAGGCAAAGTTTAAAGACGTTCACGGAGAATTCGTCTGGGATATATTGCTGATCAATACGACAAATGTGCTGGTTGGTAAGGCTATTGAGGCACAAGACGAAAGCCTGCTCAACAGAGTTTTGAAAGAGTTAGTACCGCAAAGCAGTCAAAGTGACAATGTCGCATTAAATACCTATCTTACCAGGGGCCAGTACTACGGAGGGATTGGAGATCAGGAACGATTTGATCAAACTATTGACGCCATGATGGCAGATGATGAGGTGAGCGAAGATGGTAAGAAACGACTCATCATCAGCATGATGCAATCCGGGGAAAGCCGCAAAAGCTTTGCACCATTTTTTGAAAGCCTGAAGGTTGAATCAGTGGTGGGAATTGTACAGAAAGCTTTCGTGCTAAAAGAACTTTATCTGTTGGAGAATGACGTAGAAAGTGCTGCGAGAGTAGTAGACGAATTCATTGAAAAAGTAAAAGGAAGTAATGATTTTAGGAAGTATGATCTCATTGAACGTTTCGCCGAAACCAATATCCCTGATGTGAAAACGCTGGAAGCATCTATCAGTATCTTGCAAGCTGTTTCTTTTAATTGCAGCCAGTATTCCGGGCTCGAAGCTATCTCCTGTGCCGGATATGCAGACAATAAAAAAGGTCTGATAGAATCTTTGCAGGATAATTTACAGAATGCAAAAAAATAATAAATGAATCTCTCCAAAATGAAAGTGACACTATCATTAATAATCGCTTTGTTTTTGTCTGGCGCACTGAATGCACAGCAATTTTATGAAGTGAAATTTGAAGATCCTGAAAAAGAATATACCGGTTTTCTGATAGTCGTAAATGACCTGATGGATAAAAGCGATGGAAACGCTATGGTCATGCGGGTTCGGTATTTATTGGAAGATGAACCACATGTTGTATCCTATCAAATGTGGCAGGTAGGCGCTAATGGCGCCAATATCTTAATGGGCGGTGACCCGGCTCCTGTAAAAGGTCAGTATGCAGAGTACTATGAGACTGATCACTTTAGGATTTTTGATGACAATGACGTGAGAATATTTGGCAATGACCTGTTGATTAGTGAGCCCGGAGAAGTGAAGGCAAAAGCTCAAAAATGTAAGTCGTGGAGAAAACTGAAAGAAAGTGATATTACAGAAGACTATATATCAAAGTTCTTTGATCCCCGGGAAGATGCTTACAAAAGGCTCCTGGCAGTGGTCTCGAGAGGTAATGCTAATGAAAGATCTTCCGCTATTCCAGAGTTTGTCTTTGTGGAAGGAGGAGTCTTTAAGATGGGATGTACATCAGAACAATCAGATTGCGATGACGATGAAAAGGATATTGCAACAGTACTGGTCAAAAATTTTCAGATGAGCAAAACAGAAATCACGGTTGGACAATATCGTGCATTTTGTGCGGAAACAGGAAATCGCATGCCTCCAAAAAGTGATAGTTGGAAAGACAATCATCCGATCCACAAGATCACAATAAGTGATGCATTGAGATATTGCCGATGGTTATCGTCTAAAGTTGGCAAAGATGTCCGGTTACCATTGGAATCAGAATGGGAATATGCCGCCAGAGGCGGAAAGCTGAGCAAAGGATATAAGTTTGCCGGTTCCAACAATCTGAAAGAAATAGCCTGGTTCGAAGGGAATTATGATTATAACGTACAGCCTGTCGGTTCCAAGCGACCCAATGAATTGGGAATTTATGACTTGTCAGGAAACGTGAGAGAGTTTTGCAATATCGATTATGATTTTGGCAGGGGCATCAATGTAGACGGGTTTATTCACCGTGGAGGCAGTATTTGGAGTCCTGAGGAAGAATGCAGAAACTCAAACAGGCTACCAGCACCAAAAAACGCAGTTCAGTTTGACTTTGGATTCAGGGTGGCTTATTAATGATCGCCACCCGCCAGCTGGCAGGGACATTGATGAACCAATCCGTCGAAATCTAACAGTGGTCAGATGCCCATAATTAGTTCGCGATCAGGTGTTTTTGAAAAGCCGACGTAGTTAGTCGAAACTTTCAAATTAGTTGTGCTTTTAAACTTATTTTTATCAGACCGATTAAACCTTTAGATCTTTTGAGAGTCTAATCCGGTAAATAAGTGAACACATACATCAAATGAAATACCTACTAAGAATATTAATACCCTTGCTTTTGTTCAGTGCCTGTAACTCCGAAGATGAGGAGCTGATAGAGGAAGTATTAACAGAAGCGCTCGAATTAAAAGGCATTCAATATGGTACGGAAGACAGACAGTTTCTGGATCTGTACAAAGCTGCTTCGGATTGCCCAACACCAGTCTACTTTGATGCGCACGGAAATGGTGGCACAACCGCAATGCCCACACAAATCGTTGAAGATCTGAATGCCAACGGCATCACCATAATTGCATGGGAATCTCTCACTTCGGTTAGTACACCCGAAGAAGTGGAAACAGGCTGGGCCGATGCTGAGCTAATGTTTCAATGGGTCATTGACAATGCTGAAACTTACAACTTAGACATTAGCAATTTAATCATAGGAGGCTCATCGCGAGGTAGTATTTTAAGTTGGAAATACGGCCATAGTGGCGAAACAAATATCAAGGGACTGTATATGTACAATGCCTTACCAAGCAATGCATGGGGTGATCCTGATTGGTGGTTTCCGCCAAACGATGTGACCACTGCATCTCCACCCGTTCAGTTTGTCTACAAAAGAGAACCGGGATCTTTCGCTGATCCGGTAAATCCTGATATTCATGATCCTGTTAACGGCATGACGATCATGGAAAGGTATGAGGAACTGGGAATTGGAGAGCGAGCGAAACTGGTGCATAGCATTGGAGAAACTGACAATACTGACAGATATCAATTCCTGGTTGACTTTGCCTTGTCGGTAGTGGATACCTGTCAGTAACAACCAAGTCTGTAACTTTGCGTTAGACACTATAACCTTCAAAACAATTACCATGAGAATTAAATTTTCTAAAAAACTGCCACCTATTAATGAAATCTCAAATATTTTGTCTGCTCAATTCGCTGATCGATACACCGTCAGAAAATTTGGAGTTGGAAACCAGAGTTTACTAATTGGTAAATCCACACTTGTTGGAGCTGAAGTGTCGGTAAATGGGAATGAAATCACGCTGGCTTCTTCACCACCTTCAGTTTTTGGTACTATACTCATGACTGTAGGTGCCACTGAATTAGGCGTTTTCCTGTTTCCCTTTCTATTCAAAGACATGATCAATTACAAATCAAGATCCCGGACACTGATCAAAGAGATAGGTTTGTTCCTAAAGAAAAGCCTGAATTAACCAGGACTATTCTCTCTTATTGGATTGTAGCCTTCAAAGACATGCCAGCCTTCTGATAGCATTACTACGATTTTGTTTATAATTGATATATTTACCAGTTATTATTCATGATCAGTTTACTATTATTTTTTAAATGCAATTACTAAAATGAGACCCATCATCTCCTTTTTCTTTTTAGTTTTTTTTATTCAATCCCTCCAAGCACAAGATAGTCTCGATATTTATCTGGATAAATTTCAGGCGCCTTGTAAGCCATATGAAGCTGCTTATATTCGAAATATCAAGGTACATAAGGGGGACATCTATCAGATAAAAGACTTCTATGTAGAAGATACCACATTGTATCAGACAGGATATGTGGAGATTAAAAACAGCAATTATTTTGATATAAAAGAAATAAATCCCGCCGCGATAAAGAGGGGGAGACACATCAAAAACGGAGAGTTCAAAAGGTATTATAAAAACGGAAATGTAGAGTTTGCCGGTACTTTTGTTGATGATAGGAAGAAAGGACCTTTTAAGTACTGGTATGAAAATGGTAATTTCAAAGGTGATTTCATCCATTCCGATGTTTTGGAGATAGATCATGAATTCAGAGTCATGACCTTTTACGATTCTTTGAATAACCAACTGGTAGTTGACGGATCTGGAACCTATTATGAGACGGGGGACGGATTTCAGACCAGTGGAGCTATCAAAGATGGATATAAATCTGAAACCTGGACAGGATCATTCTGGAGTGGCAAGTCTACTTTTTCCGAACAGTACCGTATGGGCGTGCTGACCAAAGGAACTAGCGTGGACTCTGCCGGCACTGAGTATGTTTATTCTAAAATATTGAAAACCCCGGAATATTCGAAAGGGGTAGAGGGCTT
>JBCBHL010000029.1:34099-34347 GCA_038525605.1 Bacteroidota bacterium | reverse complement strand
GGTGGCTACAAGTTCCAATTCTGGAACTTTGTCGACATAATCTGAAAGAAGCTTTCGGGCGATATTTTCATCATCTACTATCAGACATCTCATGTTTACTACAGTTTTAAAGTGATCTTCAATTGATATGTTTCTTCCTCTTTGTTAATTTCTACCGAATGCCTGTCAGGGTAGTTGGCTTCCAATAGCTTTAAAGAATTGGTAAGACATATTCCTTTTCGATCAAATAAGATTTTCCCTACTTCTTT
>JBCBHL010000029.1:0-34089 GCA_038525605.1 Bacteroidota bacterium | reverse complement strand
CTGATCAACTTAGTAGAGAATTGCTTTAAGCACTCAGATTTGGATACCAATCCGAAAGGATGGATAAAAATTCACATGGAAGTTGATCAGGATCATTGGCACAATGGCGTGACTATTTTTAATTCCCTCATGATAAAAGTCCACACTTCTCGAATCTTCTTGTTTCAACAATTGAAGATTCAGGTAATGTTCCATCAATTCGCTTTCTTTCACGAGAGGAACCTTCGGCTGAATACAATCGTGGAGCAGGTAACGCATAATCTGCGATAGCTTGGAGATCATTTGAGCAGCGCGTTCATCTTTCATATAGGCCAGCCCATAAATGTTGTTTAGCGTATTGAATAGAAAATGCGGGCTGATCTGATTTTTAAGAAGTTGTAGTTCTGCCTTAATTCGTTCTGCCTCATGACCAATTTTTTGTACTATATCCAAATGATAGGCCCTGGCTAGCTGGATTCCTACCACTATGAAAATCCCTAAAAAAACGAAAAGCATCCACATGACTACTCTAATGGAGATGGGAAGATATCTAAATTGAGCAACTCGTATATCCAATTGATCTATCAGAAAATAGTGCATGTAAATTCCAGCCAGGAAAAGAAGGATGTTAATAAAAAGAAACCATGCTACTTTTTGATTGGGTTTCCCCCCTCTGGCGCGGAGGTATCTTGGGAAAACCTGATAGCCAAAAAACCAGATGATAAGAGTTGAGAAACCAAAGTATGTGATCAGGTAATAAGTAGCATGGGGTAATCCCGCCTGAGAACCCAGCAGTAATATAATAACAGCATTCAACCCAAACCATAAAATGTATGGACCCACCTTTAGAAACCTCTCTGTTTTAGACCAAGCTGTATTCATGTCCACAATAATATAGGCAATTTGTCTATATTTTCTGATCTAATGCACCAATGGATGAATCTATCGTATGAAATCATCCTTTTCGTGCATAAACTATTTAGTTCATGAAAAGACAGATTTCGTGAAATAACGGTGGTAATTCATTAATCTTTTTTCCGAACGTACGGTAGCAGGGATAGTTTCGGCCTCACAAACGGAAATTTATTCAAATGATGAAAATTACATTACTGCTTGCTGCACTATTCCTTTTCACTCCCGGACAGGATCAAAGCGAAATTGTCGGTTTATGGAATATGACAGAAAATGATACGCAAATTGAAATTGTCAAAGTGGGAGACAGCTACACTGGAACAGTAATAAAATCCAAATCTGAAAAAGCTATCGATAAGGTAATCCTTCGTGATTTCACAAAAGATGGAGAGGATTGGAAAGGAAAATTCTATGCAGTGAAGAGGGATCGCTTGTTAGATGCAAAGCTGAAAACAACCGGTGATGATTCGCTTGAGCTGGAAATCACGGCGAGAGGCAGATTGAGAAAACTAAAGCTCGAACGAGCTAAATAGTACACTTTCATTGTTTCAAGTGCTTACCTGGCCATCAAAGGCTGAGTAAGACGGTCATTTATAGAAACTCAACATTCATGCGAAGATTTACACTTGCTTTTTGCTTGCTTGTTTTGACCCATTTTCTCCATGGTCAGATAAAAATAGGCATCATCACAGATCTGGAAGAAAATACACAATCCAGACTTATTGTAGAGGCTTTTTTAAAAGAAATAGATAATACGTTAGGAGTTAACAAACAGGTAGCTTCTTCTGCTAATTTACAATTTTTCGAAGTAGCTTCAGACTCGCAGGCACAAAGCATCTATCACAAGATGAGTGCTGATCTGGTACTGGTTTTCGGGGGCATATCTACCAAGGCAATCTCGGATCTATCGCGGCTATCCATTCCGGTCATAGGTATTGGTGTAGTGGATCCTGCCATTCAAAAGATACCTTACCAAAATGGTAAATCCGGTAAACGCAACTTTACTTATCTACTTACTTCTAGAGATTTCAGTAAGGAAATTGAGAGCTTTCAAAAACTGGTTCGATTTGGGCGATTAAGTGTGCTTGTTGATCCGGCAATTATGAAAATCTTTAATACAACCGAAAACTCTGAGATCGATTCGATGGAGAATGCGCTGGGAATTGAAATTGAGTTGATTGAGGCAGGTAAAAATGTGGAAGAAGTCAAAAAAGCGATCGGAAGGGCGGAGGCTGTCTATCTTTCAGGACTATTCAGTCGCGACCGGGAGTACATTGCTGCTATTGCCGACTACCTAACCGAGCAGAAAATCCCTTCCTTTTCTACTTCCAGACAACACGTAGAGCTGGGGATTCTAGGCTCTTCTTCGGGAGATAACGGGATAGAACAAGTATTAAGAAGAGTAGCAATCATGGCTGATGACATCCTTTCAGGTGGAAAAGCTTCGGAAATCAATGTGGCATTTAATACGAGTGAAAGCTTCTATCTAAACATTGAAACTGCCAGGAAAATCGAGTTCTCTGCTCCGTTTGAAGTCTTACTGACAGCCAACATTGTAGGGGAAAGCAATTCGGAAGGAAGGGTATATTCGTTTGCAGAAATCGCCAATATAGCACTTGAGAAAAACCTCAACGTACAGATTAGTTATCAAGATATCGACCTTGCGGCATTGGATGTCAAGGTAAACAAGGCAAATATCCTGCCGTCACTGATGAGTGGAGTAAGTGCATCACGAATCAACGAAGAGCGGGCAAATGCTGGAGCCAATGCACCGGAAAAGACTCTTAATCTGGACTTTTCTATTTCACAGGTCATTTATTCGGAAGAGGCACTGGCTGCTATTAAGATTAGTCAATACCTGAAGAATGCGCAAGCCTACCAAACTGAAGTTGACATTCTCAACGCCTTATTGGATACCTACAGTGCCTATCTGGATGTACTTTCTGCCAAAACAAACTTGGCCATTCAGCGGGAAAATCTTCAAAATACCCGGACCAACCTGGAACTGGCAAAGGTGAGGGTGAACCTCGGTTCGTCAACAAATGCTGACCTGTTCAGGTGGGAAAGCGAACTGGCAAATGCGACCCAGGCGCTGGTAGAAGCGCAGGCCGGATTGATTTCTTTGAAATTCCAACTCAATACTTTACTGGCTAATTCACTAGAGGAAGACTTTGATATCAAGGATATTGGCATGGAAGATGAGCTATTTTCCTCTTTTAAAAAGGGTCCGCTCTCCAAACTTATTTACACACCCAAAGACCTTCGGGTAGCTTCTGACTTTCTGGTGCAGGAGAGCATCACCAATAACCCAAATAAGAAACAATTACTGGAAAATATTAAAGCGTCGGAAAGACAGTTCGACCTCAATAAAAGATTGCTTTATGTACCTACAATCGCTCTGCAGGCTCAAACGGCTCAGGTACTTGCGAGAGGAGGGGCTGGTTCGGAAGAATCGAATGACCCGGGCATACCTACTTTCGGTGCAGGACTACAGGATAATACCTGGTCTGCTGGCATCAGCTTGTCATATCCTATTTTCTCTGGGTTTAGCAGGCGTGTTAACAAGCAAAAATCATTGGTACAGCTTGAGCAGCTAAAGCTTTCCGGTATCAGCCTGGATCAAAATCTTGAACTCAGTATCAGGGCTAGTACGGTAAGCTTGTTGAGTGCTACGACTAACCTGGGCTACAGCAAAGAATCTTCAGAAAGCGCAACAAAAAATTTCCAATTGGTTCAGAGCAACTACAAGGCAGGAAAAGTAAACATTACCCAGTTGATCGATGCGCAGCAGGCGGCACTTGGTGCTCAGCTGGGGGCTGCACTTTCCGTGTATGAGTACATTGCTGCTCACCTTCAGGTAGAATATGGCCTGGGATTTTTTAGCATGTTTTTAAACGAAAATGAATTGACAGATTTCCAAAATAGATTTTTAGAATATGTTTCTAATCAATAGATCAATGAATGTAAAAAGCACATATCTCATCTTGATCGTATGTGTTTTGCTCTTTCAGCAATGCGGAAGCAAGCAAGAAAAAAAGAATGAATCTATAAAAGCGGTTAAGTATGCTTTGGTAGAGCAATCGGGAGGGGTTGTGGAACGTACTTACTCCGGGGTGACCCAGTCATCTTCGCTCACTAACCTGAGTTTCAGGACAGGAGGACTGATTCTTAAACTTAACGCAAAGGTTGGCCAACGTGTAAAGAAGGGAGCCCTGCTGGCTCAGCTCGATCAAAAAGATGCCAAACTTGCTTATGATCAGGCATTGGCTGACGTACAAAGTTCTAAAGTTCAATACGACGGAGCTGCTTCAAACTTCGAACGAACAAAACAACTTTACGAAACAGGTAATGCTTCTTTGAGCGACTATGAGCAGGCGAAGACCTCTTATTCCAATGCAGAGTCTTCCTATGAAATATCACTGAAACGACTCGATCTTCAAAAATCTCAAATTAGTTACACCGAAATAATCGCCCCTATGAGCGGAATCATTTCTGATGTAAGGGTTGAAATAAATGAAGTAATCAAATCCGGTAGTACAATTATCACGATGAGCAATGAGGGTGATAATGATATTGAAGCGCAAGTAGGCTTGCCTGAGAAATATATCAACGAGATTAAAAATGGGGATGCTGTGAGTGTTTCATTAAATTCAGTTAATCAGACTTTGAAGGGATCCGTCACCGAGATCGGATATGCTTCATCGCTTACGGGTGTTACCTATCCGGTTACCATAACACTGGAAAGTAATGGAAATAAAGAACTTCGGCCGGATATGCCTGTGGAAGTCACTTTTCAGTTTGGTTCCGCGGATCAGAGAACTGTCTTAATTGCCCCTCTGAAAGCCATTGCCAGTGGAGTGGATGGAAACTATGTTTTTAAACTAACGCAGACAGACTCCAGCTACATTACAAATAAGGTGATAGTGGAATTGGGCGACATCACCAAAGCTGGCTATGAAGTTAAATCTGGTCTTAGTGAAGGTGACCTGGTAGCGGTCGCAGGTTTAAGTGCGCTATACGATGGTAGAAAGGTAAAACTCTTAGAAAAATAGCAATATGAACCTGACCGGAATAGCACTGAAATACAACCGAGTCACGCTTCTGGCGTTGGTCGTGGTGGCCGTCCTGGGCATAATGGAGTATGGCAATTTGTCTAGAGATAGTATGCCTCCGTTTGTTGTTCGTACAGCTACTATCATTACCCAGTTTCCCGGAGCAAGTCCGGAACGTGTGGAATCTTTAGTTAGCAAAAAAATAGAAAAAGCCTTACAGGAAATACCAGAGGTGAAAACAATCAATAGTCAAAGTCGTACGAGTTTGTCTCAAATCAGTATGACTTTGCAGGATGATGTTCCTGAGCGCAGGCTTCAGGCTATCTGGGATCTGGCAAGGAGAAAAATTGATGGCATCAGGAATGATCTGCCTGATGGGATCAAAGGGCCAACACTCAAAGATGAAGATGTGGGTGTGGTCTTTGGTATCTCAGTAGGATTGGATGCTGACGGATTTGATTATGACGAACTGAAAGAATATGCTGATGACCTGAGAGATGATCTCATAGCACTGGACGATGCAGCTAAAGTGATTATTGGTGGTACGGTGGAAGAGAAAATTTATGTGGAATATGACGAAGCTAAACTTGCTTCCGTAGGTTTAAGTTCCAATCAACTGCAGGGTATTATCTCAGGAAGTAATATCATCGTTCCTTCCGGTGAAGTAAATCTGGGTGATGAGCGATTAATTCTGGAAGCTTCCGGAAACTTTGAATCTGTAGAAGCCATTCGAAATCTGTTGATTCCTTTGGGAAACAATGAGACCGTCCCGCTGGGTGACATCACCACTGTTAAAAGAGGGTACGTATCCCCCAAGGAGTCGATCGTGCGAATCAACGGGAATCAGGCGTTGTCTCTACATATTTCCCTGAAAGAAAACGCCAATATCATTGATCTGGGTATTGCTGCAGACAAGTTGATACAAGAGTATAATGAACAAGTACTTCCTCTTGGCATCAAAGCTTCTCGTATTGCCTCTCAGGATGTATATGTCGGAAGAAAAATTAGTGATTTTGTTGGAAATCTGGTTCAAAGCATCGTCATCGTTCTGATAGTCATTCTTTTAGTGCTGGGTTGGAGAGCTGGAGTGATCATCGCAAGTATGATTCCCGGTACCATGATTCTAACATTCTGGCTGATGGGCTTATTTGATGTTGGCCTCAATCAGGTGACGCTGGCTTCCCTGATCATGGCATTAGGACTGTTGGTGGATAATGGTATCGTGATGGTGGAATCACTACTTGAAAAATTACAGGATGGCCAGTCTAAGTTTGATGCAGCTGTGAACTCAGCAAAAGAGTTTATGATTCCTTTACTGATATCTTCGCTTACTACCTGCGCGGCGTTTTTCGCTTTTTACCTGGCCGTAGGTACGATGGGAGAAATAATGGGGAATATTTTTATCGTCATTAGCATGGCATTGCTTTCATCCTGGTTTTTCGCTTTCACCATTGTGCCGCTCGTAGGAACGAACTTGTTGAAAGTGAAGCAAGATGAGAAGCATCAAACTATTTTTGATCGCTTCAGAGGGTTGTATAATCAGTTTTTAAATAAAAGTATGGCAAGGCCGGTGTTAACACTGGTGGTCATTGGCCTGTTATTCATCTTTTCTCTTGTGGGTTTTACCAAAATCCCCAGCATTTTCATGCCGCCAAGCGATCGAAATCTGGTAATTGTGGATATGACTTTTCCGCTAGGTACACAGATAGAAATTACGGATAAAAATATCGCACTGATTGAAAGCTTTATCAAAGACAGCTTAACGGTCTCAAAAAGTCAGGACGAAGGAATTCTTGATTGGTCGTCTTACATTGGCAAAGGTCCCGAATCCTACGACCTTGGTTACTTCGCCAGTGAGCCTAATTCTTCTTATGCCCATATGCTGATCAATACTTCTTCTAATGGAGCCAATGATATGGTTATCAATAAACTGAGGAAGTTTACCGATCGCAATATCTTCGATGCGGACATTAAAATCAGCAGACTTGTAGGCGCAGGTGGTGCAGAGGCACCGATAGAAATCAGATTGTCTGGCAAAGAGCCTGATGAGCTGTTCCGAATGGCAGACCGGATAAAAACCAAACTATTTGAAACGCCTGGCACTGTCAACGTAACGGATGACTGGGGTGTCAGAACTAAAAAGGTATTTGTTAAAATTGACGATAACAGGCTTGCGCAATCCGGACTTACCAACCAGGATGTGGCTTTGTCGTTGCTGACTTCCCTTTCAGGATTTGATGTTGGGGATTTTAGAGAGGAAGACAAAACCATCCCAATTGTGATGCGGGAGGAAAATAGTGAGACGTTGAGTTATACAGACATTGAAAACTTAACAGTGTTCTCACAGAAAACAGGATCAAATAATCCATTGGCGCAGGTAGCCGAAATTGAAGTGCCCTGGCAATATGCCAAACTTCTGAGAAGGAATCTGAAGAGCAGTATATCCATCCAGTGCGGTGTGAAAGACGGTTACCTTTCCAGTGAAATCATGGAGACCTTACGACCCTATATGTTGGAAGAAAAAGCGCGATGGAAAAACGGCTATTCATATGAATTTGGTGGTGATGCAGAGGGTAGTAATGATGCAATGGGGGCCATTGCTTTAAATCTACCCCTGTCTTTTTTCATTATCATCCTGCTTCTGGTAGTGCAGTTCAATTCGTTTAGGAAAGCGTCTATTATTCTTTTTACCATACCATTGGCAGTTGTAGGAGTGACAGCAGGGCTGCTTGGAACTTCCTCTTTTTTCAGCTTTACCGCCTTTCTGGGAATAATTTCGCTGGCAGGAATCATCATCAATGATGCCATTGTATTGGTGGATAAAATTGGATCAGAATGTAATAGTGGCAAGCCATTATTGGATAGTATTAAGAAAGCGGCAAATGATCGGTTTAGTCCTATATTATTGACTACACTTACGACCTCTTGTGGTATGGTACCTCTTTGGACAGGCGGTGGTGACCTCTGGTCGCCTATGGCCATTACCGTGATTTTTGGTTTGCTGTTCGCAACGATCGTGTTGTTGATTTTCGTCCCGGTCATATTTAAGGTGTTTTATAAAGGTGATGCTACTAAGCAGATTGCAAATACCTAAAGGATGAAACTTTTGACGACCGAACTTATCTATGTTGCATGATTCATTGCTCTAATGCCAACACATGAAGCGTCAGCATGATTTCTGCTAATCTAACGCATATGCGGGTGGTATAAATTTCGGTAACGGAACACTTATATTTTGTGTTGGTGATTGCTAAGATTATTAAAGACTTTTTAATTCAAGAAAAATGAAGAAGGAAACTAAGCTGTCATGCATTCTTTGCCTGTTATTAATATTATGGGGACATTCTCTATGGAGTCAGGAATTACAGCTGGCAGGTTTCAATTTTACCCGATTTCCCGGAGCTGAAGTAGCAGATGCTCCATTGAATCAAAAAATAGAAGTCAATGAATACAATTTCTTTGTAAACCTTCCCAAACAACTGAAGAATGAAAAGACGATTGTACTCAATGGTCTTCAGTACAAACTCACAACTCCTTTTGCTGACAATGATCTTGCATTAGGTATTGATGGCCAAAATCTTCATCTAATTGGCTACCGACTTACTGTATTGCACCAATTGAAAAAAGACTGGAGCCTGATTGCAATGATTAATCCTACTTTATCTTCGACTTTCAATGTACCGCTGGAAGGTGATGACCTTCTGGTGAACGGTACGATTCAGGCTGTCAGGAAAAAGTCTGATCGTTTTCACTATGGAGGTGGGCTTTTAGTCACTTCTAGATTCGGAAATCCGATATTGCTTCCGACCATTCAGCTTAAATGGAAGTCAGAAAAAAGTCAATTTCATGTGTTTTTACCCCGTAGTATTACGTACGATCGATATTATAAAAGATTCACCGCAGGAATACATGCTGTAGTGGATGGCTCGCTTTACAATGTGAATTTTGAACTAAATGCAGAACCAGTAGACAAGGTAGCTTATACCCGTGTGACTGCAGGACCGAAGTTCAGTTATCGGTTAGGTAAAATTTTGCAATTAGAAGCATCAGGAGGTGTAGTTGCCGGGAGAAGCGTGGAGCTCCAGAGCGAAGTTTTTGAAGACAGAACTAATAATGTGGATTCAGGTGCTTTTTTTCAATTTGGAATTTCTTTGGTGCCACCTGTGAAGGAGTGAGGAGAGAAGCTATGAAAGCTTTATAATATGTAGCAAATGCTACACTTAGACGGAAAGATTAGTGAAACCTTTATTATTCTATGCATAAGATTCTTTCGTCGACTTGCCGAATATCTATTATTCACGTTTTATTATGTCTCCTCTGAATGACGCAGTATTAACGCTTTTCCTTTGTCTGTGTAGTTGTTTGACATTAGTGTATTTCTCCAAGTGGACTCTTGGATAAATTAGAGTCTTTTGTCTTTTATCTCCACCTGCGCATGAAGCTTCGGCGGATATAAAATCTAATATCTAAAGTCTAAGATCACTTTCCGATACAGAATTTGCTAAAGATATTGTCCAGTAGATCATCAGTCGTAATCTCTCCTGTAATTTCTCCCAGGTGATGCAAAGACTGCCGGATATCCATCGCCAGGAAATCGTTTGTAACCTGGCTGTCAATTCCTGTTAACACTGCTTCCAGTGACTCACTGGTAGATACCAATGCCTGGTAATGCCTCATATTTGTAACAATCGTATTGCCGGTTTTGAAGCTTTTCAGATTGACAATCTCTACGACTTTTTCTTTCAGCGCTTCCAGGTTCTTCTTTTGATCGGCCGATATAATCACAGCTCTAGGGTCTTTTGCTACCGTATCGATTACTTCCTGATCAGCAATGTCAGATTTATTTCCGACCACTATAAAAGGAGTACCCTGATTCTCCAATCTATTGATTTCCTGAAAGATTTCAGTAACAGGCTCTGTCGAAAGATCGAACAAATACAATATCAGCGACGCTTCTTTCATTTTTGCCCGGGTTCTTTCAACACCCATCGTTTCGATCTTATCAGCAGATTCTCTGATTCCAGCAGTATCTACAAACCGGAAAGTGAATCCGTCTATAACCAGCACATCTTCGATGAAATCGCGGGTAGTACCGGGAATATCGGAAACAATGGCTTTTTCTTCATTGAGCAGGCCGTTCAATAGGGTAGACTTACCTGCATTTGGCTTGCCAGCGATAACCGTCGGTATCCCGTTTTTGATGACATTACCTGCTTCGAAGCTATCCATCAGCTGAACTACCGTTCTGTTCAATTCCAGAATCAGATTTTTTAATTCGTCTCTGCTGGCAAACTCAACATCTTCTTCGGAAAAGTCGAGCTCCAACTCAATCATCGATGCAAAGTGAATCAGCTTTTCTCTTAACACTTTGAGCTTTTCAGAAAACCCACCACGCATCTGACTCATCGCTGTTCTGTGCGCCGATTCTGAATCGGAAGCTATCAAATCAGCGACAGCTTCGGCTTGTGCCAGGTCAAACTGTCCATTGAGAAAGGCTCGTTTGGTAAACTCTCCTGGCTGTGCCAGTCTCACACCATTTTTTACAAATAGCTTGATGATTTCCCTGATAATATACTGTGAACCATGACAGGATATTTCAATGACATCTTCCTTCGTAAAGGAATGTGGTGCACGAAACAACGAAACAAGTACTTCGTCCAATATTGTATTTCCATCTCTAATGGTTCCAAAATGGATCGTGTTCGGGGCTTCTTTTGTCAGGTCTTTGCCCTTGAAAACAGCGTTAACCTGATTAAATGCATCTTTACCCGATAACCTGATGATTCCTATTGCCCCAATTCCCGGAGGAGTTGCCAAAGCGATGATCGTATCCTGAATATTCGTTGCTGTCAATGACATGAAATGTCTTTTATGCAAAGTTATAACGCATTATTTACTTCTCAACCGATGGCAGTCCTTTTTATCAGGCTAACATAAAAAAAGCCATCCGCTGGTAGGCAGATGACTCGATTTCTTTATTGAGCAATGATGAAATTATGACCTTCTGTCAATCACATCGCCTTAGGTATTTTTTCTCCATTTCCATAAGTCGTCTGTTTTGCCACCAGTAATGTTTGCCATATGAGACGGCTGTACAACTTTTAAGGATTCGATACTACTGCTCAATTTTGATAGAGTTTTCATTTTCTTCATATTGTAATTGATAAATTTTCATTTGGAATTTTATGGATGTTTCTGTTGTGCGGTTAGCCGATTTGTAGTCAGTAACGATCGAAATTAGGACCTTCTGTCAATTATTCCATCTTCAATATTCTTCCCACCGCTGAGTTGTTTCATCTCATGGATACTGAGTTGTTTAATCGCATTTCTATTTCCGTCAATATTGATTTGTATTTTTTTCATAGTGTCTTTGATTTTGTTGTTTCTTATACAATTTACATATTTAACCTGAAATTATAAAGGGCCGGACCTTCTTGAAAAAATTAAGGTGCACCCATCATTTAATGCTGCATTTTAGTTCAATGGGAATGAACCGTTCTTAGTTCATTTGGATTTTATTTAAGAATACAACTCATGGATCATGAATCGTCACTAAAATCGACTATATTAGGATTATCATATGAGGAAATTACTACCAATTCTTACTATCGTAATATTGAGTTTTCATTCGTTTACGTCATCAGCTCAAAACGAATATGAGGAAGCACTAAAAAAATACCCTGATAGTCTATTCTTATATCAAAGACTGGCAATTGACAATTTAAATAGCAAGCCTGAAGACTCATATTCATTTATCATTGATGGAATCAGGAAAGCAAACCCCGAAGAAGATAAGAAAGACCTTGGTAGTTTGTATTCTATTTTGGCAGCCTGGCACTCTTATCATGGCAGTATCGATTCTGTGGTTTACTTCAATTTAAAAGCGAAATCCTTGTATCAGGAGATTGATTTAGTAGAAGGAGTTGCTGATATTGTCAATAATATAGGTTATCACTACCTCAATAGAACACAATATGGAGAGGCATTGCCCTATTTTTTGGAGTCAATTAGGTTATATGATAGTCTTGGTTTGACGGTCAAATATGCTGGTTCATTGATGATGCTGGGTTTGGTATATCAGTCTACTTTTGAAGATGACAAGGCACTTAAGAAGTATCAGGAAGCAGATCGTATCATGGGAGAGAAGATGAGTCCTTTCAAAGTGAGGAATTCTGGGAATATAGCCACTCTTTACAATAGAAAAGGACTTTATGATTCCGCAATTTTTTATTTGAAGAAAGTAATTGATTATGCTGAAAAGAGCAAGGATATCAGGTCTTTATCTATCTCGTACAATAATCTGGCATTATCATACCAAGGTTTAAAGAGATTTGACGAAGCAGTAACAAATGCAGAAAAGTGCTATTACTATAAAATTCAGCTAAATGACTCTACTGGAATGTTGGCAAGTTTAGTCAGCTTATCAGGACTATCTATTTTGCTGAAAGATCCAAAGAAGGCAATTTCCTATGCATTAGATGGATTAGCCATCAGTGAAAAAATTAAGGTGCCAGTCAGGCATATTGAAATATTGGAAAATCTGGCTGTTGCCTACAAAGACAATAGAGAGTACAAAAGATCTTCTCAATATTATGAGGAATATGTGATCTATAAAGACAGTATTGACAGGGTAGAGCAGAAGGCTGAAATTGCCGAGTTGATGGAAAAATATGAAAGCAGTAAGAAGGAGCAGGAAATTGTTGAATTACAACTAGAGAAGAAAGAAGCGGATTTAGCGATTCAGAAGGCAGATCTTGCAATTCAAAAGTCGGATAATCAACGAAATCTACTGCTTTTATCCGTTGGCCTATTCATCATACTGGTAGCATTTTTCATGTATAGAAATCGGCAGAAACAGAAAACCAACAGACTACTTGAGGAAAAGAACACAGCCATTTCAGATTCGCTTCGTGAAAAGGAAGTGCTCCTGAAGGAAATCCATCATCGTGTGAAAAACAACTTGCAAATAGTTTCCAGTCTGCTAAACCTGCAATTGGATAGTCTCGATGACCCAAATGCAATGGAGGCTATTAAAGAAGGACAGAACCGGGTAAAATCTATGGCATTGATTCATCAGAAACTTTATATGCAGGAAAATCTGGCAGGTATTAATACAAAAGAGTATCTGGAGGCGCTGTCTGCAAGTATTTTTAGTTCTTACAATCAACTAAGTGAAAGGGTGACATTATCGGCAGATGTGGAAGACATAGACCTGGAGATCGACACCATTATACCAATAGCTTTAATTGTGAACGAACTGATAACCAATTCAATTAAATATGCTTTTCCCGAAAATATGATCGGCAAGATTTCGGTGACTCTCAAAAGAATGGGAGAGGTGCTTAGGCTGGAGGTAGCAGACGATGGTGTGGGGATTGATACCGGAAGTGAAGGCACTTCTTTTGGCATGAGGCTTGTGAAATCTCTGGCCAGAAAATTAAAAGCGACTGTATCTACTGAAAATAGCCAGGGTACTAAAGTGCAGTTAGATATCTCACGTTTTAAACTTGTATGATGCCGATGAGCACAGAAATATTAATTGTTGAAGACGAACCCATTATTGCCGATGACCTGGCGATGACTCTCGAGAAAATGAATTACAACGTGGTGGATATCTTTGACAATGCAGAAGATACGCTCAATTTCCTAAAAAAAAGCAAACCCGATTTGCTATTGCTTGATATCAATATTGAGGGAGACAGAGACGGAATCGAGTTAGGCACTGTTGTTGGAAAAGAGTACAAACTACCCTTTATATTTCTTACTTCCTACTACGATAAAAGCACTGTGGACAGAGCCAGTAAGGCAAATCCACTTGGCTATTTGGTAAAGCCTTTTAATGAGAGGGACCTGCAGGTCAATATTGAGTTGGCGATCAAAAAATCGAAAAGTACAGTAGAGCCGGTTTCCGAAAACTTTTTTGTAAGACAAAACAATGAATTGATTTCATTAAACCAGGGTGATATCGTTTATGCTGAAGCTTATGATAACTATGCATACATTCACACAGCAGAAAAGAAGTACCTGGTAAGCCATACATTGAAAAGTATAGAGCAAAAGCTGGACCCCAACCGGTTTTCCAGAGTTCATAAATCTTACTTAATTCAATTTAGCAAAATCACTTCAATATCAGAAGGTTATCTGTATTTGGGTACAGTGCAGCTTCCCATCGGAAAAGTCTATAAACAAGCACTATTCAACAACCTTTCTATTCTTTAAATATTTATTAGTTTATGATTTACACCTTTTTGTTGTTTATCATGAAAGGATTGGTTGGGCAGTTTCCAGAAACTATATAGTGAGTTTTAGCGATTTTATTGATGAGATTTTTCAGCTGATAATTACTCTTTACACATTTGATAAGACTCTTCGGAAGAGCATTGAAAGAGATCAATTGATTCAAATTAGCCTGTTTAGTAAATCGGAAAAAAACGTTTACTGCTCTAAACCGTCCTTTTACTAAATGATAATAGACGTTTACTAAAACCGTATAGAATTTCACTTCAAAAAATTGTTACTTCACTCATGTAAAGCATGAATTAATACTCAACGCTTACTTTTATTTTGTATATCCAAACTGATTATTTTCCAGCCAGAAAATAATGTTTGTTAAGTAAGAAATCCTTCGCCCGAGGATCATTTAAACTTACACGAATAAGATACCTGATTTGATTTTACATTGTAGGATGTGATTTTGATCAGGTTTCTTTTTTTGGTGCAGGATTTGGATTTTGGAGGATGCTATAGGGAGCTCAAGTACACATCATATGAAGGATTAATTCATAGCCCACTCTCAACTCACACTTGATGAATGATTAGTTTAACCTGACATATGAGTTGATCACTTACACCTTGGGAAAAGAACAAAATGGTCATCGATATCCAAATGGCTTTTTAACTAACCCGTTTGCTGATGAGCCGTTAGCAATTCCATATCAACCTTGCTGTCGTTAACTTTTTTTATTCGGCAATAAATGTAAATCAGCATAAATAGGAAACCGGAAACTGTGGCCATTGCACCTGCAATACTACCATCGATCCATACTGCCAGGTAATAGCCTCCGATTGCTGTCAACACACCAAAGACCACCGTCAAGATCAGCATTGGAAGTAGTTTATCTGTCAGCAGATAGGCGGTGGCAGGAGGAACTACAATCATCGCAACGACGAGTATGGCACCTACAGCTTCAAATGAAGCTACAGTCGTTAAGCTCACAAATCCCATTAGTAAATAATGCCACAATGCAGTTGAAATACCGACCGTAGCAGCATAGACTGGATCAAATGTGGTAATGAAGAGACCTCTGTAACCTATCAGGATAAACAGTAATACCAGGATGGTAATGCACAACATGATATAAAATACTCTTGGTCCCATGATGGTACCATCAGCTAATATCCAGTTATCCAGCTCTATCAAACCGATCTCGCCATAAAGGACGCATTCCTGATCAATATCGATCTGTCCTCCAAATGAGGAAATCAGAATCACACCTAGTGCAAACAACCAGGTGAATGTAACGCCTATGGAAGCATCTGTTTGTAATCTGCCTTTTCTGTGAAAATATTCGATCAGGAAAGTGGCGATCACCCCCAGTAACCCTGCACCTATTAACATCGGGATTGTGTCCCTGTCGCCGGAAATGAAAAACGCAATGACTATACCAGGCAAGACTGCATGAGAGATAGCATCTCCAATCATTGCCATTTTTCTGAGGATTAGAAAACATCCTAAAAGCCCGCATGATATGGCTACAAGTGCTCCGGTAATGATAATGAATATCCCTTCCATGAAATGTAAAATTAATAATTAAATCAATTGGTTTGATAGTATTCTAAGAAAAAAGTTAGATTATTCTAACTTAAGCTAGCTCATTTGTTTTCAGCGACATTGATTTAGAAGTGTTGATGAGTCGATAGACTCTTTTTGCTTGATGGTGAGCGTGATGAAAGTAAACCTTATTTGAAAATATTTTTGGTTAGATTGGGGGGGATGAATTTGTGCACAGTCATACAGTAAATTGATCTAATTTAAATTACCCGATTTGAAAGAAACAGATATCGATAGCAACTTATTTGAGCGCATCCGAAATGGAGACAAAAAAGCATTTCGGGAATTGTTTATGAAATATTTTGCAAGACTTTGTGTCTTCGTTCAAACGATTGTGAGAACAGAAGATAAGGCACAGGATATAGTCCAGAAAATTTTTGTAAAAGTATGGGAGAGAAGAGCAATAATTGAGATTACACAGACTGTTTACGGTTATCTGTTTACCTCTTGTAAGAACGAATCTTATAACTACATCAAAATGGAAAAGACGCGTGATAAGTATGAGCAACAATATGTGCAGGATTATCAGGACGCCAGAAAGTATGAAATGCAACACGACGGTGTTGACATACAATCCATCATCAATAAAGCTATTGCAGGACTTCCTGACAAGTGCCGTGAAATATATACCATGAGTAAAAAAGAAGGCCTCTCATACCAGGAGATAGCTCAGTTTTTAAAAATCTCTGAAAAAACCGTCGAAAACCAAATAGGCATAGCGCTGAAAAAACTGAGAGAATCATTAAAACCACATTTATCCTTAATCAATGAATGACATGAATACACCATATGACTTAATTGGAAAATTTCTTTCTGGTGAAGCGAGTGAGTCTGAGATAAACCAATTGATGGAATGGCGAAAGCAGGATGAGAAGAATGAAGGCGAGTATCTACTCATTGTCGCAGGCTGGGGGCATTCATTCAACGAGGAAGGTAAATATGAACTGCAAAAAGATCAGGCTTTTGAGCAGCTAGAAATGATGATTAATTCAAGTCAGAAGGCTAATCCGTTCATTACCTACTTTATCAGTGGAATAGCAGCAATTGTTGTCCTGGGAATCGGATTGACTTTTCTGATCAATTACTTTCAACAGGAAAAGTCTGAATTGATTTCATTTGAGTCAGAATCTGAGAAAAAGGAGGTTGTGCTTCCCGATGGGTCGACAGTATTGTTGAACAAAAATTCCGTTCTTTCTTACTACGATGATTTTAACCAGAATGACCGATCTGTTGATCTGAAAGGGGAAGCATTTTTCGAAATCACTAAAAATCCTGATAAACCATTCGTGATTGAGGCGGGAAAAAGTAGAACTACTGTGTTGGGTACTGCTTTCAATTTGAAGGTTTCGGCCAATGAGCATGTCACTATTACTGTAACCGAAGGAAAGGTGAAATTTAGTGATTTGAATGAATCGGAAAAAGAATTTCTGACAGTCGGAGAACAGGCAGAACTCAAACCTGCAACATCGATGATTACGAAAGAGAAAGTGAAAGGCTCGAATGCATTGGCCTGGAAGACTGGTTTAATCGTTTTTGCAGATGAGAAAATGGAAAATGCACTGCAGGTTTTAAGCGAGTATTACGACGTGCAGTTTAGTTGTGAAGAAAGCTTGAAGGATTATTCAATTACGGTGACAATTGATCGTAAATCCCTGGGAGATATGGTAGAAGTTGTCAAAAATATTACAGGGTTTAATATTGCAATAGAAGACAAAAGATATCATATTACAAGGTAAAAGATTGTCTTATCGTCAGAGTCATCTCCATATATACACTGCTCATTTTATTGAGTGGAAATTTGTCTTTATTCGGTCAATCGATTGGAGAAAAGCAGGTTTCACTCAATTTGAAAGGTATCAGTGTAGCAGAGGCCATGACCAGGATAACAGATTCAACTGGACTTTACTTTGCATACGGCAATGATATTCCCGCTCGTCTGAGCAATACTGGTCTAAGAAATTATGAGCATGTTTCTCTCGAAACCATTCTATCTGATTTGACGAGGGCTACAAACGTCCGATTTTTCTTTGTACAGGATCAGATTGTATTAAGAGAACAGCAGTTTATTTCACAAGCCACCTATCTGAAAGGACAAATTTTCGATGAAGAATCCGGTAGGAAAATACCTTACTCTACTATTGAAATCAAAGGAAAAAACAAAGGAGTGGTGTCTAATTATGAGGCAGCATTTAGGCTAAACATTCAACAGGCCGGGCCTGAAGATACCTTACTCGTTTCATCTGCTGGATATCAAAAGAAAGAAATTGCTTTTAAAGACGTTGCTGCAGAAGATAGCTTGACGGTTTTCCTGGCTATAAAAGTATATACTGTTCCTCCTGTCATAATATCAGGTAGTAAATTTGAAAGCAGATCTGCAGGTGTAAAGGCCAGGAAATCTCAGGGAGAAATGTATCTGGATACCCACGGGCAACAAACAGCATTTTTTATAGAGAATATAGATACTCTGACTGGGAAAATTGAAAAATTGAGGTTTTTCCTGTCTGAAAAAGGTAATACGCACGCGCCTTTTCGGGTTCATGTATATCTGAAAGATTCGGTGACGGGTGCACCGGGAAAAGACTTAATTGATAACTTCCTGGTTGTGAAACCTGAAATAATAATGGGATGGTATGAAGTTGATGTTTTTGAATATGACATAGATATTCCCAAAACAGGTTTTTATGTGGCATTTGAAGGTGTTTTTCCGGATGATCCGGAATTTATTATTAGAAACAAAGAACAGTCTATAGAAGGGATTAAGAAAAAGAAAGATGTCATTATCAGGATGCTATCTTATGGTCAAAGGATTGGATTCAGGAAGTCCAAACAAAACCTTACCTGGCATTATTCACTTTCGGGAAATTGGTTTCAGTTGAAAAAGCAATCTTTTAATGTTATGATGGGAGCAAAGTTGCTCATAGATAAAAATCAATCTAAAGAATGATGGTTGTTTTGAGAATACATATCGTTCTGTTTATACTTATCAGTCTTCTGACAAGTGAGTCTTTATTTGCGCAATGCTCAGACCTGACAATTGAAGAGATGACAGCCAGGAACGGACTGGACGCTATTCTGATAGAAAACCATCAGGTTAAGCTGAAGGAAGGAACCATGAAGAGACCCGTAAGAACCAAGAGTGTGGAAGTGTTTCTGGAGGCAAACATCTTGTACAGATTTAGCTTGTTCGCAGATGAAAAGGATGGTAACGACGCAGTTTTACAGCTTTATGAGCATCGGGAGCTGTTGGGTTCTTCAATCGATGACCTGACCGGGAAAGACGTGAATAGGTTTGAATATGTCAGTGAGGAAGATAAAATGCTACGTTTGGTATTCTCCAGTAAGGTGGGAGGGAAAGTATGTGCCACGGCATTGTTTTCAATGGTTTTACAGGATACAACTACTCTCATGGACAGTCGTATAGGATCACTGGATGATACATCTCTAGAAACCTTATATATTGGTATAGAAAACAAAGTGGAGATAGTTGCCTCCGGAGTGGAAGATGGGTTTTTGGAAGTTGACATTTCCGATGGTTCTATATCAGGCGCTGATGGCACTTACTATGCCCGTTTGTCTAAGCGGGGTGTAGCTAATATCATCGTGAGATCCTATCAGAAAGACAGCACGCTGCACGAAGAAAGTGTTACACCCTTTCTGGTAAGAGATCTCCCCGAACCTAAAATTTCAATAGCCGGACTCACTAATGGAAATATCAACTATGCCACCTTAAAAAATACATCGGAAGTTCAATTAAGTCTGATCGATGGTCTTCATCAGGGCAAATATGAACTGCTTGAGTTTGCCTTTGCAAAAAATGCTGCGGATATCAAGGTGTTTAAGAACAACGGTAATACAATCAACAACAGACAACGCATATTTTTGAACCAGCTGAAAAAAGGTGATGAATTCTATATCAAGCAGGCAAAGGTCCGAACACCGAAAGGAGAAGTGATTACCCTAAGTACATCACGGTTTAAAGTAAATTGAGGTCACTGATCATAAATCAGGTAGCAGTTGTGAGGAGAAATTGTTTGAAGTAATCTGAGAACAATTTTAAAAATAAACCTGGGTTTTGTATTCAATTAATCTCTGCTTTTTGATAGTTTGAGTTTGAGAGTGAGAATAGAGGTGTCTCTCTTCAGCTTATCGGCTTATTCCTGATCATCTTCTAATACCCTTCTTCAAGGGATTGAGAAGATCTTCCAATCCATTGGTTTTAATTTCATAAATCGTGGCGAGCAGCATTCCCAGCTTTCCCGCAGGAAAACCTTCCCGGTGAAACCACTCCAGGTAATATACCGGCAGGTCACACATAATTCTGCCTTTGTATTTGCCAAATGGCATTTTGAATGTGACTAATTCTTTAAGTATTTCGGGATTCATGAGTTACAAATAAAGAACCCTTTTGTCGATATAACAAAAGGGTTTATATAAAATCCAAGCCAGATTTCGATAATCTCTGGTAAGCTTCCTTCGATTTAGCCTGAGCTCGGGAGGCAAAATTCCTATTAAATCTTAAAGTGTAGTCAATGGTTGACAATCTCCATCAATCTTCATCCTCTAAATGGAGGTGATGAATATGTTTTCTGATATGATCGACCAAATACGTTACATGATGAATATATCTGTATAATTTGTTTTCCAGCAGTTGTTGCTGGCCATCATAACCGTCCTGTCCGATGTTGGCTGTCAAATCCTTTCTTTCTTTTTCGATTTTTTTGCGATCGCGACATTCCTGATTAAGAAATTTGGAGAATTCTTTGATGCTAAATTCTGACTCCAGTTCTTCAATTTGTTTCAAAGTTTTTCTTATCTCACCGGAGTTGTCTGTGTATGACAAGTCCTTTAATTTGAAATAAATGAGAGAATCAAAGTGATGTACCTCCTCAAGGAGTTTGATGATGTCAGTTCGGTATGACCTTTCTAAACAAAACTCACTAAGACCTTCGTATTCTTCCAGATCTGCAGAAACCAAATCCCATTGATAACTCAGTTCATCAAATTTAGTGACGATGTTTTCAGTTGTATCAACCTGATAGCTGTTTGAAGCCAAAGATGTAACGGGTATAATGACCACTAAAGCGATTATACCCAAGTATCGTTTGAAAAAATATAACATAGCTAATTGTGTTCTATACAAATATAGTACAATTTAATCTTAGAAACATTCATTAATTGGTCAGATTTTTTATGTTTTAGACAGGCATACTGTCAATTTCGATGAATACCGTAATTTCTTCGATGAATAAGTGATTGCAGTCGATTAGTACGCAACGGTGTGCTTTGCTTGAATGTATTTACAAATTATATGATGGAGCATTTCCGGTGTATATGGTTTGCTCACCAGGTCATTCATCCCTGCTTCATGTAGTTGATCTCCTGCTTTCTCTTTAGTTGAGGCTGTAAGTGCGATGATAGGAGTCTCACAATTTCGCTCCCTTAGCTTAGCTGATGCTTCATAGCCGTCCATTTCAGGCATTTGAAGATCCATTAAGATAATATCAAAACGCTTATCCTTGCACTTGTTCAGGCATTCCAGTCCATTCCATGCATGGGTTACTTTGATACCCCATTTTTTAAGTAAACGTTTGGCAATCATCGCGTTTATCTCATTGTCTTCCACCAGTAAAACCTCCTGGTTGGTTAGATCAGTCAGGTTGTCAGTATATTTCTCAGCAAGGCCTGGATCATCGATCATTTTCAGGTTTAGCTCAAAATGAAAATCAGAACCTTTACCTGGTTGACTATTTACTTTCAACTCCGAACCCATCAATTTTAGCAGATGTTTAGTCATACTAAGTCCCAACCCTGTACCATGGTGTTTTCTTGACTCTGATTGGTTCGCCTGAACGAATACATTGAATATTTGAGAGAGCATATTTTCTTCAATGCCGATTCCTGTATCCTGGATACCAAATAGAAGCTGTACCTGATCACCCTTTTTATTTCTGACAACCACATTGATTCTTACTTCGCCACTCTCCGTAAATTTCAGTGCATTATCCAGTAAATGACAAAATACATTTGAGAGTTTAATTTTGTCCACAAGCATCCACCTGGGAATTAGTGGATCAAAATTAACAATGAACAACAGATTCTTATTCAAGGCGCGCTCACGGTAAGGACTGAGTATTTTATTCATGTATTTTACAAAATCGACTTTTTCGTGGTTGAGCGCTATTTCGCCTGCTGACAGCTTACTGTAATCTAAAATATTGTCAACAAGGACTGACAGATTCTCTGTGGAGTTTTTCAGGTATTGTAGATCTTTTTCATGTGTTTTTTTTGGTTTGTCTTCAATGAGGTGGTAGGCTGTACCTAAAATAGCATTAAGAGGCGTCTTTATTTCGTGTGAAATCATAGACATAAATTCCGATTTTGCCTTTGACAATTGCTCCGCATGTTCCTTTGCCATGATCCATTCCATTGCGAATACTTTCGAAAGTATGATGGCCTGGAAGAAAAAGAAAAGCAGCTGTCCAATCCCGGTAAGTACTATTGGCTCTTCTATGAGATCAAAGTAGGCTAGTGATTTAAGTATAAAGACCGTAGTTATCCCTGTAAGGCTCAGCAATGAGTAAGTAGAATAAGCTCTTTTATGAATGGCAGCAATTATATAAATGTAAATGATGTACAAAATCATCGAAAGCAAGATGATGATGAAAATCATAGAGAAGCGAGTAAACCAATCCACAGGCAATAGGATTGTAGAAACTGTAAAAAGCAGAGATAAGTTCTTAAAAGAATTAGCGATGAAAGGGAGCGATTCGTCTTTGAAAAGCTTAGTGCTGTATTTGATAAAAAAGACGGCACTGAGGTATAATGAGATGTATTCAACTCTGATCGAAATCCACCAGGGGTAGGAGGGGATCAACTCATTGAGTACAAAGTTTTCCCAGCTAATGATCCTGTACGAATAGGTGATACAGAAAAGTGCAAAATATAACCCCAGATTACTTTTACGACCAAAATAATAGAGACCGAGAAAAAAGAAACCACCGATCGCCAGGCTACCTGTGAGAAATAGATCGTATGCTACTGTTATGAGTTTTGATTGTTGTAGTTGTTCATAATAACCAATCTTAATGGGTTTATTGAAACCGTACTTTACATGAGAGAAATTTGATAATTCAATTGCCAATCGCAAGGTGTCAGATGTACTGTATATAGGGATTAACTTTTTGTTTCTTGAAGCTTTTGAAGATTCTTTGTTGGTTCCTACCTGCCCCTTGGTAGCAACCAATTCGTCATTGATATAAAGCCTGTATGCGCTGTACATGTCAGGTATTTGAAGTGCCAACCCTTGTTTAGCGGGGACTTTTAAAGTACAAGTCAGGGTTCCGAAGCTGAAGTGATCATATCCCTGGTTGGATAGTAACTGATCGGTTATCACAACCGCCGGACTAGTCTTTGATGAGGAAGACTCAGATAGCAACCTGTTGTGATAATATGTATAGTTTCCTTTCAACTCATATCCTGAGCCTGAAATATCTTCAATATTTATCTGATAAAATTCAGAGGGATTACTGGCAGTTAAGGTATTTTGATAACTGATAAAAATGAGTAAACCTACTATGTAATATATTATACGCAATTACGATTAAAATTAGTTGTTAATAGTAATATACGAAGATCATTTATGATTATTTCATTAATTACGACTAATCAGGTAGAATTTACGACCAGTTGTTGGAAATCGTAGAGCTAGACTTTGCGGAATGATGATAAATACGGGCTGATATTACTTCAGCAACCTCTTCCAGCCAAATCGGATTGCGAACAAAATACCAACAAAAATGAGGATCACATAATGAAAGGGCATGTAGCTAAAAGCTACGAAAAATATCCTCGTCCGATCCAACACCCACATGATAGCCAATGCACCAAAAATCATGACAATCAGGCTGGAAATTTTACCAAATCCGGGAATACTATCTACGGAAACATTTTTTCTGATAACGGCAATTGTCACGATAAACGAGACGATCGGTAGAACTTGCGTAAATACATTGATCATTAAAATGCTTTGTCTCTCAAAAAGAAACTGATAGACGTTGAGGGCAATAGCCAATAAGGCTGGTATGGCCACCATAAAAATTAGTGTGCTGTAAGTTTCTGCCCACGGTGATTGCAACGCTTTTGATCGGGAAACTTTATTGACTACAAAAGCAGCAGCAGGAATAATAACAAAATAGGAGATTACCCAGATTGGATTGGTTGACAATTGATCAAATAGTTCCTGTAGGGTCATTTTATAACGTTTCTTTACTCACTCGTAAAGATAATTGGAAAACAATTGATTCCTAAAAATAAAAACCACCCAGATACACAACTTGGTACCTGGGTGGTTTTTCTAAAGTGATGCTATATTAGAAAGTAACTGCTTTCAATGCATCTATTTTACCCCATCCAAAGTTATTGTTCCTGTTTGGATAGAACTCGCCTGCTCTTTTCAGTTTGTCCAGCACCTGAGCTTTGGATTGAGAAGGATTTCTTGCCCAAACCAATGCTGCAATACCCGCTGTCTGAGCTGTTGCAACAGAGGAACCTCCGACATAAGAAGGAGTATTTCCTGAATCTGCTAATGTCAATGAAGTTCTGCTACCGCTGGATGCTCTTTGCATAGTGATAGCAAAATCTACTTTGCTTCCATCGTGGCAGATATTACATCTGTTATATCCATTGTCTTTGATTCCGGTTACAGCAACAGTTTCCGACATAGTCGCTGGAAATATAACGCCATACCAGTTCGTAAATGTGGTAGAAGTACCCGCTGCGGCAAATATCAATTTCCCTCTGTTGTTAGCATATCTGATTGCATCTTTTACCTGACCACTGGAGAAAATGTCTCCAATCGACATACTGATAATTCTTACATCACTTCTGTTACCCAGTAGTACCAATGCATCGCTAACACCATCTTTTTCTCTGCTGGCATTGATCACCACGTCGCTGGTTCCTCTCACGGATAATAAATTTGCTTTGTAAGCAACACCTACTGATGAACCTGAAGAGGTTCTGGGCGCACTAATTGCTCCGGACATTTGGGTTCCATGTCCACATTTATCATTTGGTCCGTCAGGTGAGTTTCTCCACCATTGCCACCAGCTGGCGTCTACATAGGTTCCAAATTTGTTGACATATCTGCCAGTTGAATTTCCTGAACTGAATTGACTGTTAAGCTTTGACTGGTCTGGCGAGATTCCAGTATCAATAACACCTACTCCGATGTTATCTCCCTGTGAATATGCCCAGGCCTGAGGAATTTTGTGAATACTGTAGTTCCATGGTTGTTTAGCACCAGGAGAAATAGTAGTGAAATCTCCACCATTGATGTTATCAGCGCCATTACTGCCACATCCTGAGCCACTTTCGGTTCTTGCTTCAGGTTCGATCAAACCAGCATCTACATAGGTATAAGTTGCAGGCTCGGAATATCTGACTGTTGCAAGATTTCTGAGTTTTTCAACTACAACAGCCTCATGTGCCTTTATTTTAATGTAGGGCAATGTTTGGTGTTCCAGTACGATCTGATCATTTACATCGATATTCGCATCCATTGCATCGTACGTCTTTTGAATTTCATTCAGCACTGTTCTTTTAGCATTAACCCATGCTTCAGAAGAGACATCAATATCCTGAATAGTTTCATTAAGATTTCTGAATCCTGCCGGCTGATAACCAATTGTCAGGATTGAGTCTTCTGATGCCAAGGCGGCAGCAACATGTGCACTGCTTACCCATTCCCAGCTAAATTCTTGTTTCTGGATAAGTGTTTGTTGAATAGTTTGATCAAGACTGACTTTGGATACAGTTTCGAGAGGGGCTTCTACTATCGGTGTTTCATCTGTGAGGTTACACCCATAGCTAGCAAAGAGTATGGCAAGACATATGCCTATTTTCTTTTTCATTTGATAATTAAGGTTAGATTAGCATTATTACATTATCAATATTTGGAAAATTTTTCAAAAATCAAAGTGTTATGCATGCATAATTTATTGAACTGTCATTTAATTTCGAATATTTTGAAAAAAATGCAATTATTTTCAGAAAGAGTGCATAAACACTGACCAATTAAATGGGAAAGAAGTTCTGATAAACGGGAGAGTGGTTCAGAAAACTTTTTTGAAAGATTTAAGTGATCATGAAGCTAGCAGACCATCGAAACCCTGTGACTATTTAGTAATGAATCTGTCAGAAGAAGATGAATTAGAAGGTAGTTGATCTCATCAATACAATTGATTGTTATTGATGGTTATATCGATTGTTAACAAAAAAGGCGACTTGTCGGTAGACAAGTCGCCTTTTTCATGTTATAAAAAGACTTTCCTAGTAAGGTCTTTCATTTGAACCAGTGTATACCTGTCTTGGTCTTCCAATAGGTTCGTTATTTTGTCTCATTTCTTTCCACTGTGCGATCCAACCTGGCAGTCTACCCAACGCGAACATAACTGTAAACATTTCAGTAGGAATTCCTAATGCTCTGTAGATGATACCACTGTAGAAATCAACATTTGGATACAGGTTTCTTGCTACGAAATATTCATCTTTCAACGCAACTTCTTCGAGACCTTTGGCAATGTCTAAAACCGGATCGTCAACTCCCAATTTATCTAACACCTCATCAGCAGCTTTTTTGATAATTCTGGCTCTTGGATCGAAGTTCTTATAAACTCTGTGTCCGAATCCCATCAATCTGAATGGATCATCTTTATCTTTTGCTTTCGCGATATACTTCGCAGTATCACCACCATCGTTTTTAATTGCTTCCAGCATTTCGATTACCGCCTGATTTGCGCCACCGTGAAGAGGTCCCCATAGTGCATTAATTCCGGCCGAGATAGAAGCATATAAACTCGCCTGAGAAGAACCAACAATTCTTACTGTTGAAGCAGAACAGTTTTGCTCATGATCAGCGTGAAGTATCAATAATTTGTCAAGTGCTTTGGCGACAACAGGATCTACCTCATATTTTTCCGCAGGAAGAGCAAACATCATTTTAAGGAAGTTTGATCCGTAGTTCAGGCTATTATCAGGGTAGTTTACCGGGTGACCCATTTTATTTTTGTAGGCCCATGCCGCAAATGTTGGCATCTTTGCAATAATTCTGATAATACTCAGGTTTACCGCATCCCACGATCTGTTAGGATCAAGAGACTCAGGGTAGAAAGCAGTAAGGGATGTCACCAACGAAGATAAAACTCCCATTGGGTGAGAATTTGATGGGAAACCATCCAGCAACTTCTTGATATCTTCATGTACCAGCGTATGCGTAGTGATCTTGTCCTGAAACTCTTTCAATTCTTCAGCACTTGGCAGATTCCCGTAAATCAATAAATAAGATACTTCTAAAAATGATGACTTTTCAGCAAGGTCCTCGATAGAATAACCCCTATGTCTTAATATTCCTTTTTCACCATCCAGAAATGTGATGGCGCTAGTAGTAGATCCAGTATTTTTGAAGCCGGGATCAATCGTAATTAACCCAGTTTGTGCTCTTAATTTACTAATATCTATTGCCTTTTCACCTTCAGAACCTTCAATGATGGGTAATTCTATGGATTTACCATCCACTTTGATCTCAGCCTTTTGTGACATAATTAAATCTTCAAGTTTATTTGTTTGTATACTTATTTTCGGGTACGCTAAATTAGATAAATAAGGTTATAAAAGAAACCTAATTTGTCATCTGTGAAGTATTTTGTTAGTAAAAGCATTAAAATTTTTAATGAAACAAAACATCCTTTACAAATTAGCGCCGATTTTTCATCTTTCTTTTGTTGATTTAGTAACCAATTCCCGGTTGATCTTGTTCCATAAAATGAAAATTCTTGTGTGGTGGGTTTTTCACATAATAAAGCATTAATAATTATTGTCTTTCTGTTTAAAAACCTAGCTTTGCACGTTAATTAGGAAATTATGAAAGCAAAGAAAAACGATAATGTAAAAGTTCACTATACCGGAACTCTTACTAACGGTGAAATATTTGATAGCTCTGTAGATAGAGAACCATTAGGATTTACTGTGGGCGCTGGTCAGATGATCAAAGGATTCGATCAGGCAGTTGATGGGATGGAGTTGAACGAAAAGAAAACCGTAAATATTCCTGCAGCTGAAGCATATGGCGAGAGAAATGACGAGCTGATGCAAAAAGTAGCTAAGTCTGATCTTCCTGCTGAAATGGAACCACAAGTGGGGCAAACCCTGGTAGCGACCGGTCCTGGCGGTCAGCAGTCTCATGTAGTAGTGGCAGAAGTTGCGGAAGATACCATAACGATAGATGCCAATCACCCATTAGCGGGAAAAGATTTGATCTTTGAAATTGAGTTGGTAGAGATAGGTTAAGTACCTGCCCTCAATAAATAAAAAAGCCTCTCCGAGTAATAATCGGAGAGGCTTTTTCATGTTCAATCTACAATTTAACTGACAATTAGAAGGAAATAATTTCTTTTGCCTTTTTGTACCAATAAGTATTTGTCGTTGATCAATGAAGCTGTAACTGGCGCATCGCCATTATCGACCTTCTCCTTATTGATCTTAACGCCACCCTGTTTGATCATCCTTCTGGCTTCTCCTTTAGATGTAAAAACAACACCGCCCGATAGTTCGGAAAGTAAGTCAGTTACTGTTTCGCACGCTTCAAACGCCGACTTTTCGATATTCGCCTGTGGTACCCCATCAAATACAGATAAGAAGGTATCTTCGTCAATAGAAGCTAGTTCTTCTGCGCTTGAATTGCCAAATAGAATGGCAGATGCTTTGATAGCGTTATCAAGCTCATCCTTGCCGTGAACTCTCACTGTGATGTCTTCTGCAATCGTCTTCTGCAGCAATCGCTGATGTGGAGCTTCATCATGCCCTTTTTCAATCTTTTCGATGGTTTCGCGATCGAGCAGCGTAAATATTCTAATGTAGTTTTTGGCATCTTCGTCAGAAGAATTTAACCAGTACTGGTAAAATTTGTAAGGTGAAGTTCTTTTCTTGTCCAGCCATACATTACCCCCTTCGGTTTTACCGAATTTTGTCCCGTCTGCCTTTTTGATCAATGGAGTAGTAAGTGCAAATGCTTCTCCCTGATCTTTCCTTCTGATTAATTCCGTACCTGTAACGATATTTCCCCATTGATCAGAGCCACCAAGCTGTAACCGACAGTTTTTGTTTTTCCAGAGCCAGTAAAAATCATAACCCTGCACCAGTTGATAACTAAATTCAGTGAAGCTTAAACCCGTTTCCAATCTGGACTTAACAGAATCTTTGGCCATCATGTAATTAACGGTGATGTGCTTGCCAACATCTCTGATGAAATCCAGAAAATTGAAATTCTTAAACCAATCAAAATTATTGACCACCTCAGCAGGGTTTTCTTTGCTGTCAAAGTCCAGGAATTTCTCCAGTTGTGATTTGATACCTGCGAGGTTTTTTTGCAATATTTCTTCCGACAACAGGTTTCTTTCTGCTGATTTGCCTGAAGGATCACCTACCATGCCAGTCGCACCACCTACCAAGGCAACTGGCTTGTGGCCTGAAGCCTGAAAGTGTACCAACGTCATGATTTGCACCAAAGAACCAATGTGTAGAGAGTCAGCTGTTGGATCAAAACCTATGTAGGCGCTGATTCGTTCGCCTTTATTCAACAACTCTTCAGTTCCCGGCATAATATCGTGAATCATGCCCCTCCACTTTAATTCAGCAACAAAATCTTTCATTTAGTTATTCTTATTGATCATTGCAGGCAGTGCCTGTTTGTAAATTACAGGCGCAAAAATGTAAAAAAATCCTGTAGTAGAAAATCAGTTGGGGAGATATTCCTTCTTTATATTTTTCTCTGTTATCCTTGAGTGATTATGGAAACACCTCAAATGGTCAATTCAGGTGTAATCAAACCAGCCATTTGATGATAAACACCAGCGCGATACTTACTACCAATCCAAAAGAAACTTTCACCAGATCCATGCCCAGGTCTTTCAGAGGTGCATTACCTATTTTCTTATGTATTCGGTACCTGATCGCAATTTCTCTACCTGCCAGTATTCCAATAAAGACCCAGGTGGTGCTCATCGGAACTTTGTTCAGTTCTTTGAAATAAAACAGCACCAAACCGTAAGCCAGGTCAATCAATGTAGCCGACCTGATATCCACTGTGTTGGTTTTTGCTTTTACAATACTTTGAATCGCTCCACCTTTTGAATAAAATATGTAGCCTAACAAGGCAAGGAATATTACCAATGTAAGTGCCAAAACATCTATTGAGATTTGTCTGGGTAGGTATACGTAGATATTGGCAAAATCCTGTACAAGCCATTGTCCCCACAAGAAACCTGTTGATAGCCATTGTGCTGCTGTCCAGTAAACTCTGTGCTTTTCTTTGATGGGGTTGTCTAAAAATCTCTTTTCCAGAAATTTGGCAGTAATGATGTAAAAGATAAATGCCACTACCAGTGCCAGCGCATATCCTGAGACAGATTTGACTAGCATATCACCTAGATTCTTTGGATTGAAGAACGTAAGAATGAGAAATGAAGTACTTACAGGTATACCAAAACGAGTGATGATCAGCAGTATCACCGGCGGTAAAAGAAAAGGCCATCCAAAACCAGGAATATCCTTGGGTGCTTTGTACTTAGGATTCTCTATACTGTCACCTATCAATCTACCATAACTTACATCACCATCATTAACGTACCATCCATAAACCAGTACAGCTGTTAAAATAGACCCAGCAAAAAACCAAAGGACTGCCCAGTGCTTTTTTTCGTTTGAACTGAGAAATGTTCCAAGAGTCTGGATCACGTCATTCCCGATTACTGAGTATGCAGCGAGCAAAAAACCCGCATACATCACAAATTGAATTTCATTCATTGATAAATCCTACGTTCTGGTCCAAAGCTAATACAAAAGTCTTTTGCTGATATTACTAAATTGTTAATTTAAAGCAATCACAGGCTAAAATGGCAATTAGAAATTCATTAATTAATGTTTTGTTAAGAATTATGTAATTAAATGTATAATTACTTGTGTTTTTATGTCACCAAGTACATTTGCCAGTAAAAATACCACTATTCGGTCATTGATTTTATTATAATTCCTTTGTCAGATTTAGGTCATTGTCATGATTTAACCATGGTTGGTAGACAGTACATTAAGATGAATAGGGTATATATTGCAATTATGAAAATCGGAATCTTAGGAGCTGGACTTACAGGAATACTGACTGCATATTACTTGAAACAACGGGGGATTTCATCTGTGGTTATAGAGGCGCGTAGGAGGCCAGGTGGTAGAATATTTACTTTGAGGGAGAAGGGGATACAAGTGGAAATGGGAGCTACCTGGTTTGGACCACAGCATAGTAATTTGGCGGAACTATTGCAGGAATTGGCTATTGACAGTTTTCCTCAGTATCAGGATGGGAAAGCAGTATTTGAGGCCAGTAGCATGTCACCAGTCCAGGTCTTTGATCTTCCGGAAGGGCAGCAATCATTCTACAGAATTAAAGGTGGCACTGATGAATTGATCAGAAAGCTAATGGCAAGACTAGACGATAGTCAGGTAGTGATGAATAATCCTGTTAAAGAAATCTGGCTCGCTGATTCCGGAATAACTATAAAATCCGAGAAAGAGACCTACGATCCAATGGACCTGGTAATATCGACGCTTCCTCCGTCATTGTTGGTTAATTCAATCACCTTCAATCCGAAGTTGGATCCATCGTTTGTTCAGTTTAGCAATGAAACACATACCTGGATGGGTAATTCTATCAAGTTCGCAGTTTCATACCCATCACCGTTCTGGCGTGAAAATGGATTTGCAGGAGTCGGTTTTAGTAATGCGAGCATTGCTTCAGAAATTCATGATCATGTGAATTTTGAAAATAATGCATTTGCCTTGAAAGGATTTTTGTCGCCCAGTGCAGTCAAACTAGATTATGCCTACAGAGAAAAATTGGTAATCAATCAATTGAAGAGGTTCTACGGAAAAACGGCAACAAATTATATTGCTTATCACGAAACATTGTGGGCTGAGGAACAATATACAATGGGCGGATTATCGAATGATCTGGTTCCACATCAGAATGCAGGTAATCCTCAGTTTCAGCAAGCTGTTTTAAACGGTAAGCTGATTATCTCAGGTAGTGAGACATCTCCTGTTTTTGGCGGATATATGGAGGGTGCCGTATATGCCGCTAAAATTACGGCAAGTCAGGTTTTTGAAAGACTGAAGATCAAGTGAGTTGGAATCTAACAATTAGATTAGATAGATTTTTAGATAATTCCTAAGTATCCGTACTGATATGATCCCAATCCTGATCTTGATATCGAACAACCCAGTTCAGTGCATAATGTCTTTCGTAGACAACTCCGGGAATCAGATTACCCCCTGGTTCTTCATTATTGATTCTGGCGTTTACGCATGCCCAGTTCATTCTGTAAACTAAATCAAGTGCATCCAGGATTTGATCCTTAGGTCTGATATTAGTTTCCTTTCTAAAATCTTCTCTGGTTTTTTCCAGTATCATACTCACTATTTCTTCCACAGGACAGATGACCGATGGATATTGTAGCACGTCTATTTTGCCAATTGTCCACAGCAACGCATTCAGGCTCTCATATCGCCAGGTGGCATTCGCCTTTTCCTGATCAGAAAGCACTTCTTTGCTCATCATTTCCTTTTCAGAATCACTGAATTGAGTGATATGAAGGCGTTCCATCACAGCTCCCAGCTGATCTGGCTGTACACCTTCACCTTTGGCAGCAACTGTGACAAGTGCATAAATTCTGTCCAGGATTTCTTCTTTTGTTCTAATGGATACGTCTTCTTCAGTGACAGGCAGGTGTTTATTCACCTGTACTTTATGAGAAGTTAATATTGACTCGGAATACTCCTTTCTATTCAACGCAGAGGCAGAAACGGTGATTTTGTTGTCGCGGTAATGTGACTCGATTTCTACTGGCAAATCATTGATTTGTGATTCACCCCGGATGTCCAGTAGCAGCTGGAAATTGTTGTCGAGGAAATGTTGATTTTTCGATGCTTTGAAAAACTTTGATGGTTGAACGAATAGAAAAGGACTCCCAATATTCCCTAAAGCTTTTAGTATGCTGACGGCCTCTTTACTATATCCTGACGGTGAACTAAAGACGGTCTCACTGTTGATTGTTGCTATTTTCTGCTGAAAAAGTTCGGTGATTTCAGGGTTTTTGGAAGGTATCGATCCAACAAATTCGAGCATGCCAAACAGGTTTTGTTCCAGAGGGCAATTAACACTGTTGAGGTGATATGAAGGATTTGTTCTTTCTCTGTATTTGATCTCTAGTGTCCTGGATTTGCCAAACAAACCACCTTTTTGTTTGATTTTAATGATTTTTGATTCGCTGTTTTCACTAAAATCTTTGTCAGCATGGGGCAGATGCTCGTTGACCACTCTGACAATTTGATCATAAACTAAATGGTGATTGTAAAATGTGCAATGATCCATTTTTGGAAATATTATGATTTTGAATGCTTTTAGTTAGAGGCTGTTAAAATTAGTTAAAATAAAATCTGTGGCAACCTCACCTCTGAAATAAGAATTTTATAAATAACGAATATAAAATCTTATGATCAGAATACACTTATTTTTTTGTCTGCTTTTTCTGTTTACTGCTTTTAAATCAACCGCCCGGCAAGACTCATTCATTGTTCACGATGTGAAAGTATTAGGTGAGGAAGAACTTGATCGAAGAAGTATTATCAATACAGCTGGTCTATACAGCGGTCAGAAAATTACTGATGTAAATGGTAAAATAGCAACAGCTATCAAGAAACTTTGGAAATTAGACATATTCGAAGACGTGACTATTTATAGAGACTCTGAAAATCCCAATGACCTGGTAATTTCTGTAGAGCTATCTCCACGGCTCAAAGGTTTTAACTGGCAAAACCTGGGAAAGAAGGAATCCGGTCAGCTATCTGAAAAACTCAGCTTGAACAAAGGAAGACGACTGACTCCTCTGGTGAGAAAAAAAATCAAAAATACCATTCAGAATTATTTTAAAGATAAAGGCTATCAATATGCGACTGCTAACCTGGTCATCAGAAAGGATGGTGGTTATGCAGAATTGTCTGTTTCTGTAGATAAGGGTGCCAGGTTAAAGATAAAAAATGTCACTCTAGTAGGCAATGAGTCTTTTAAATATAGCAAATTGAAGAAATCACTAAAACCTTACTCTAAGAGTCTTGGACTGTTTAAGCAGGTTTATAAAGAGGATGATAAAAAGTTGGTTGAAGCAAACTTAAAGCAAAATCTGCAAAACCTTTACCTGCATAATATTGCTT
>JBCBHL010000028.1:0-34355 GCA_038525605.1 Bacteroidota bacterium | reverse complement strand
TTTCATATACCTCCGCCAGCAAACACAACATGAAGGTTGAAAACAATTTAGGTCTGTCCTGAATATCAGTTAGTCGAACGATGTTTACATAACCAAATCCGTTTTTATCCACCCGGGTCAAATCATCGACATCAAAGGACTTTTCACCAAAGAACAACTCACCACCCTGCGACTCAAGCGCTACCATTTTTCTCATAATAGCGCCCACGGAGGATGGGCTGATAAATCCATATTCAGCTTCAATTTCCTTTTTCCCTTCCTTAGAAACATATTGTAATACCTTTCTAAAGTCTTTCAGATCCAGCAAAGGCAGGTCATTGTCATCACAATATTTAAAAATAATGGAAATAATGCCTTCCTGTGTTTCATTCGTACCAAGAATTTTTGAAAACAATACCGGACCGAACTCACTGACTGTTGCCCGCAACCTAACACCATCCTGTTCGGAAAGACTCAGTAATTCTACCGGGTACTCTGTTGCCTGCCAGGGCTCACCCATAAGGGCATGTCTCTTATCAATATGCTTATTGGTCTCTCCTTTTTTAGCAATCCCTGATAGATCACCTTTAAAGTCCATCATTAATACCCCTACTCCATTTTCCGACAGTCGCTCTGCAATATTCTGTAAAGTCTTTGTCTTTCCCGTTCCTGTAGCCCCTGAGATCAATCCATGTCGGTTAAAGGTCTTTAAAGGCACTTTAACCACTGTTTCCGGGACAGCTTCACCATTGATCATGGCCGTTCCCATACTGATTGATTTTCCTTTAAAAGTATAACCTTCAGTTATTTCCTTTTTGAATTGATCTGTCATGTCTTTTTAGAATAGTATTGTAATATTTGGGAAGATAAGAAAAATCCATAAATCTTGTGATCAGCCCAATCGGATTTTTAGTCCATTAGTTAGAGAATAAAAGACTTTATTAATTCTGATAATAGGTCTGGATTCATACTGAAGTTGAAAGTTAGTCACATACTGGAGCCTTTCATTTATCTTCAAATTGAGGTTAAAATCGCCACTCAGGCGATGCAAAAACTGATCAAATGCATCCGAATAACCTGTCTGATAGTAGCAGGTAAGATTGATATGTAGGTTTTCATTCACTTCAAAAACTCCTCCCAGGTAGCTGGAAGATTTTGCCAGGTTAACTTGCCTGATCATCCCTTCAAAGTCACGCCAGGATTCACTTTCATACATCATACCCAATCCAGCGTGAAAATAGGTTTTCTTACGCTGGAAAAAGTTTATTTTAATACCTCCGCCTGAGAGAACTCTTCGCTGCAGGTTTCTTCCTCTGTCATATTGTATCTGGCTGAATGTCTCGTAGGATAGTGTTCTTTTCCGATACCAGTTCGCACGAAAATGAGCATAACCGGTACTGACAAAAGGACCTGTCCCAGTAGTGAAATAATGGATATTATTGATGAGCATATACACATGCTCCTGCGAGGCATAATTGACATCAAGATTCCCATTCAGGCCTACAAAGACAAAATTCCTCTCGGGAGTTGCACTTCTGTTGTTGACATTTAACCGAAAATCAAGGTTGCCATACCAATAGTCGCTGGTATCTTTTAGTACCGATCGCCTGTCTACTTTCAAAATCTGACCTGAGAGGGATTCTGCCAACAACAGGAATATCAATACCAGTGTATATTTCATCAATGGGCTGAATTGTAGCTTCTGATATTGTATTGACAGCTCTTTATTCAATGGTTTTATGTTTCAGATCAAAAACATCTTTCCTGGCGTAGTGACCTACCGGATCGAAATCCATTCGGGCTTTATTCAGATAATCCATATCCAGTTCTGCATAAAGAACCCCTTCTTTTCCCCATAAAGGCCCTGCAATAGTTTCTCCTAATGGGTCTATTATCACACTTCCGCCATTACTCATTACATCGGGTAAATTGGTAACATCTTCTCCTGGCAAATCTGTTGGATAATCTGCTTTAGTCACATATTGATTGGACGACAGCACGTAGCATCTCCCCTCTAAAGCAATGTGTTTCATCGTATGTTGCCATGACACACGTTGATCTGCCGTAGGTGCCAGGTAAATATCAACACCCTGCTGATATACCCAAGCCCTTGCCAGTGGCATATAATTTTCCCAACAGATGAGTCCGCCAAGTTTACCAATGGTCGTATCGTAAGTATTCAGATCACTACCATCTCCTTCACCCCAGATAATCCTTTCGGCAGCCGTAGGCTTTAATTTGCGGTGTTTCCCGATTAGTTTACCGTTAGGACTAAAGTATAGCATGGTGCAATACAGTGTTCCTGACGTTACCTTTTCTATGACTCCAATGACCAGATAGGCTCGTGCCTTTTTAGCAATTTTTGCCAATTCTATGCATTCATCACCGGGTATTTCTATGCTGTTATCATAGTATTTCAACCACATATCCCTTCCTTTTTCCGAGCGATCTCCTACAACAGTACCAAAACTTAAACCTCTTGGATATGCAGGGATATATGCTTCCGGAAACAAAATTAGTTTAGGGTTTTCCTTTGAGGCTTCTTCCACCTGTTCGGCAATTTTTTGGATTGTCTTATATTTATCGAATAGTACGGGGGCAGATTGTACAACAGCAACTTTTACCTTCATGAATTTAATGCTTGATATGAAACTGAAAGTTAAAAGTTATCTGCGACATAAAGAAACCTTTAAATAGCCTACCTGAGTTGATAGCGACCATTTTATTGTTCGTAACGGAAAAATACCTCAAACAGAGCTCCTATCACTATCTTCGGAATGCAGCTTTTCCAATTCTAAGATAATTTACGTCTACTTTTTGAATATATAAAAACAATGATCAGCGATACCATAATGATAGAAAGCCACCAAAAATAGGATTTTCCGGAATCACTGCCCATCGCCGATTTGTCCCCGGAAAGTGTCAGATGTGCCCAAAAGTACGGGTGCTTGTAAACAGCCTTATTTTCTTCCAAAAATGATAACTTTGCATCTCGCAACGCCGCACTTTTTTCTTTCCCCTCGGACAGGTTTTCACCAAAAGCTTCGATGATCTGATAGGTTGCTTTATCATTGGCATTCCACAGACTAGACACTATACTCCTGCAACCAGCAAAGTAAAATGCTCTTCGCAAGCTGTTAAGCCCTTCCCCAGACTGGTATTTTCCAAAACCGCTTTCGCATGAACTCAGAATACCCAGCTCAGCATTTAATTGCTTACCATATATCTCAAAAGCATACAGGGCATTTTCATTCTTGTAGATGCCTGTTTCCTCCTGAGAAAAGTATATAGCTGAATATAGAGGAGTTCTGTCATTATAAAGTCCATGTGCACTCAGATGAAATACTTGACCATTTTCAGCATAATTCAAAAAGTTTGATTTTGTTGCTTCATTTCCAAGGTAGTAAGTTCCTCCAAAACTTTCTTTTAAAGACTTTACCTCCGGTTCATTGAAACGCAAGTTTCCAAGTGCCAAATTACTAATGCTTTCAATGGTATTTTCACTTCTCAATTCAACTATTTTGTCACCATTATATTGAGGGGCAAACCCTACATATGTTTCTGCTTTAGGCACAGGCTCATTCTTTCTATGGTACATCATTGAGGCAGACAACTCGTAAGTAATGGTATAATCTTTTATCAGCAACTGATCATCTCCTGCATTCAAGACTTCAAAAGGTAATAGATGTAATAAGCCATCCGGAATGATTATGAGCTTTCTACTGTCAGAATTAATCTTGTTCTTTAAAATGAAATCAAATACTTTTTTACTGTAAGTAAGAAATACCTCATATGGGTCAGGCACTTCTTGCTCGAGCGGGTTAGTCTGAAGACAATCAAGCAACCGATCTAAATCCGATTTTCGCATTCCCTCTATTTTCTCAAAACTGACTTGCTCGTTAGTAATGGAAATCAAAAAGTAAAAGTCCTCCTGTATAAAGAACTCCAGAATTGTCTCGTCATTTGAAAGAGTGCTGGCTACCGATTCCAATTGAGGGATTTTTACATCATATTTTAGTTCATAATACTCAGGAAAATCAGACTCAAGACCGTTTATATATAATTCCATTTTTGTGTTTAACTTCTCCAAATCCGCAGTTGTTGCGGTTCCGGCTTTTATAGCAATCTCTACTTCTGAAATTTCTCTCTTAATTCTTTGTCCTTCCATAAGAACTGAATCTGGAATACCAACAAAGCTCGCAGCATTGTTATCTATAACATTTTCCAGTAAAGTCAATGCTTTACTTTCTTCTGAAAACTGAAAAGCTAATTCCAGATATCTACCTTCCTTATTTCTTAGATACGCCTGATAACACAGCTCTATCGCTCTTGCCGCTAATTCCTTCCCATCCGACGAAAGGAATTCTTTAAAAGTTCTATCAGGGAAGGCGGTTCTGAGTCGTCGGGTTAATCCCATATTTTTTTGATATTGATTAATTGCTGTCTCCAGACTCTCATCGTCTCTTTTAATTAAGTATTTGTTATAAGCAACCCTTGAATAACTTGTTTCTAGTGGCAGGAGAAGATTTGCAAATGATGCACTTCCCATATTCTCTTTATTCGAATTCAAATGTTGCATTTTTTCCTGAAGAATGCCTTCGGCCATTTCGAGCTCACCTAAATTCATATATGCCTCGGCAAGTTTTACATAACCACTAATGACATTAGAATCAGTAATATCATACATTTGCTTTCCTATGCGCTTTGCTTTCTCATAAAATTGAATCGCTTTTTTCAAATCCCCTTTCTGCTCCATGACCTCTCCTTCAGCAATCGCAAGAGCATACAGAAATGCATCTCCTTCCTGATGATTCAGATATGCTCTGTTAAGCAAGTAAATTGCAGAATCAATTTGATTGATATCTCTGTAAGCCGCTGCGAGGTTAACTAACAATGAGGATTCATTAATCACTGACAGAGGTGAAACATCAGCCTTTTCAATCTGCTCCCAGGCATTCCTCATATACTTTATCCCTTTATCTTGCAGGATAGAATCCGGAGAGTAACTAAAGTAGTCAAGGTAAGAGAGACCAATGCTCTGTAAATCTAAAGTCTTAAATGTTAGGTATAGATTTTGATCGACTCCTGAAGGTAGATATTGCAACGCCTTTTCAAAATTTTCCAAAGCTCTCAGAGGACTACCTGCCATCCGAAGGTTATGACCAATACTATTGTAGGTATCATGCAATAACAGTGAATCTGGAATTCCCAGGTCAATCACTTTTCTGTAATGATTGATTGCGCCATGAAAATCACCTATAGTTGCCAGGTAAGATGCGATGGTATAATAGTAGTCTCCTACAATCAGCGTTTTATTACTACGTTCGATCAATTCGATGATGGGCTTGGCTTTCGCCAATAACGCTTTCATGGTGGACAAATCTCCAAAGTTTTGTGCAAGCCATGCCTGGTTAATGTATACCTCAGCTTCCTTATCTACCAACTGGTGTTCTTTAGAGAGCCTTTCAGCTATTTCCAGGATTTTCTCAGCTTCATCAAAATCACTGTAAAAGGAACCACCACTATAGATGGCTTCCAACAGGCTATCAACTCTTTGGGACACAATCGAATCTCCGATTGTAACCTGCGCCACTGCGTCTGCTACTGCGTCCGCTACTGCATATTGAAAAAAACACCCAACCAGAAGCGTTAATAAAATCTTAAGTCTCAACTGAATTATCCTCCTATACAGAAAGTTACATGGAATATTTTAAAATAAAGGAGATTACTCAGATTGATTACTCTAAAAATGCCTGACAAATGAAATTAGCAATCATTGATCAGGCATTCTATAAAAATTCTTTTGAATTCGATTTGCTTACAACTCAGCGGTAAAACTTATTTTTTCCATCTCACCATTAACAATAATCATAGTATTGATAATTATTTTTAGGCCCTCTCCTGCTACCTCCTCCAACGGAGTTCCAAAGTTGAGTTGCGCTGAATATGGTGATGGACCTGCAGTTACGCTACCTCCATGTGCGGAATCTGTGGATGTTACAATTACATCTCCTGACATAAGAAAAGCAGATACATAATGCGGAGATAGTGCTTTTACGTTTAAATTTATTTGTTCAATTTCAAGAAGAAGATCATCTGTTAATAAGCGCTTATGAACTCCTGGATGACAAAGCCTTCCAGGCACCCGCGGACCCAATTTACTATCCCCTACCTCTATATCATCAATTCTTCCAGGGCGTTTTTTCGGACAGAGTCTTGGTCGGACGTATGCAGATTCTTGGTCAGTAAACAGCTCTTCAATCTCGCCAAAAGGTATATCACAAAAATTATAATTACTATTGTTTGCAACCTGACAATCAGTCATATGCCAATCTAGTGACTCTTTGTTGAAGATCATTATCGGAACGTTGTTAATATCAGGATAATCATCCGCACCAGAAGGTTGATATTCAGGTATTCCTGATGCCACCTCCTCAGTTACATTCATTTCATCAAAACCAGTTTGTTCACAAGCCACAATGCTTATAAACATGGCCAACACTAATAGTTTCGTTATTCTAATCATGATATTTGAGAGTTTTAGTTAAGTCTTTCAATTAATTGTTTAGATTTTTCTCTGTAAGCGTGATTAGTGTCCCTATTTATTTGCTGTAACATTTCTTTTGCTGCTATTGTATCTCCTGTTTTCAGGTAAGCAAGTGCCAGATACCACTGACTGGCATCAGACAAGGCAAAGTTTTTTTCATTAATTAATGCCTTGAAAACTGCCTGCGCATTTATTGCATCGCTATTTGCCAGGTATGCCTGTCCCAAATAAAAGCGCAACTCGGAATTGTCCTGATCATCAGCAAGTACCTGATTAAGTTTGTCTATTGCTAGATCATAGTTACCGGATTCGTAACTGTATAGTGCCTCACTCATGAGAGTCTCTCCGGCACCTCTGCTGGTAAGGATATCCGGATAAGGCTGATAGTAGGAAGCATATAAATCTTCGCTGGAATCCTGTATTCCAAATTTCCACCAGCTAAATGCCGCTACCATTAGCAGCGAAATAGTTGCTGCAATCATATACCATCTTTTCAATGGTACTACCTTCGTTTCAGTTTCAGCTACTATTTCGGCCTCCCATTCAGTAATTTTCTCAGAAATTTCTGCGTATCCAAATGCTGAGAGTCCTGCCGTCAGGTTTAGATAATCATCAAAAGCTTGTTTCAATGCCACATCTTTTTCCAGAGAAGCTTCAAAAATATCTCGCTCATCTGGAGTCATCTTTCCGGCAGTATAGCTGTCAAACTGAGATAATATTTCCTCGCTGTAGCTCATATCATCTTTGCTTTATTTCTGAAATCGGACCAAAACTTTCTTAGTTCAGACATACAAATACTCTTCTTCTTTTTGACAACCTTTTCATTTTTGTATCCCATTCTTTCAGCAATTACTTCATGTGAAAATTTTTCAAAATAGAACATCATTAACAATGTTCTGCATGGATCTCCGAAATGCTTTAGAACCTGAATAGTTTCTCTGTGTTGCTCCATTCGATCTAGCTTTATTAAATAGTCATCTTCATCAACCGGATCAACATCTTCGAGAGATCGCATTGACTTGCCATCATTTCGAAACTTTTGTCTCATCAGATTTTTCCCAATGCCATACAAATAGGTCTTGGGGTGTGTTACTTCGGTTACTTTGCCCTCTTTGATATTGATGAATAACTGTAGAAAAGTATCCTGATATACTTCAGAGCTTTCAGCATCATTGAGCTGATACTTTCTGCCAAACCAGGATTTAAACTCATCTCGCCATTCCTTATATAGTGCCTTTAAAAATGCTTCATCATTTTCAAGTACTTTATCAATCAGGCTTGCATTAATATTTAATTGATCCTTTACCACTTAGTAGCATTAAATTCTTACAGGTTACCGAAAAAGCGAAATAATTTCAGAAATAGTAAAAATCTCTGCTAAATCACCTTTTGCCATTAAATAAGTGTCAATCAGCTGGTTTTAAGAACCTGGTAATGTCAAACTATCATAGGTCCCACTCGCAAATTAATGGGTAAAACAACATTTTTTATAAAAAAAATGATTTTTTCGGTAACCTCTTTGATTTCAGCTTCCACTAACCACCGATAAAACTTAAATATTATGAATTCAATGAAAAAAATATTTCTAATATTCTGTGTAGCAGCAATCACCTTTTCAATTGCCTGTACAGATGACCCAATAGAGGAGTTTAACTTACCTCCTGCAGCGATTATCATTGCTGAAGACATGGCCGGCCTTAACGAAGAAGTAACCCTGAACGGAACGAGTTCAACAGATCCCGAAGGAGAAACTTTAACTTTTGCATGGGCGTTTATTAGCGTTCCAACTGGAAGTGCAGCAAGCATAAGCAACGCCAACCAGGCAACTGCTTCCTTTACAACCGATTTGGAAGGATCTTACATCGTCAGCCTGACAGTTTCCGATGGGACAGATACAGCTACTGATCAGGTAACTGTAATTGCATCGGCCGGAAACATTCCTACAGTCCGGATTACAGATGAATTTGGCACTGATTTCGGTGACGATCAGGTTTTCAGACCAGATGAGCAGTTTAATATAACAGGTTCTTTCTCATTTGACCTGGAAGACGGAACGGATCTTTCTTCCTATGAATGGGAATTCACGTCTCAGCCTGCAGGAAGTATAGCCTCTCCGGCAAGTGCAAGCGCTGAACAAGTCACTTTTTCTATGGACCTTGTGGGTGAATACATATTGAAACTAACCGTAACGGATAGCGATGACAACATATCTGCAGATTCAGTTACTATAAATGTAGACAGAATTCCAATTATTATTTCAGAAGACATCGCGACCACAACAACGCTTACCAACGTTTACGATGATCCTCAGTTCACTGATTATCTGGTAACAAGAACCACATTGAGAGTAAGTGCAGCATTAACGGTAATGCCTGGTGTGACAATCGATTTTGAAGATGACAATGGAATCTTCGTTTCTACTGATGGCAGCCTCTCTGCTGTTGGGACGGCTGCAGACAGTGTTATATTCAAGGGACAGACCGGTGTAACTGGTTCCTGGAGAGGAATCTCTTTGCAATCAAACAATACTGCCAACATACTATCTTATGTACGTATTTCTGATGCAGGAAGTGATGGATTTGACGGAGCTGGGCTAAAAGCTAACTTCATGGTTGAAGATGACGGAAGAGTAGCAATTAATAACACTAAAATTAATAATGGAGGCGGTAGCGGTATTTACATTAGAAACTTTGAATCCGAAATTCGTGATTTCTCTACTAACGTCGTTACCGGAAATGTAGTACCAGTTACCTGTTCAATCAACCAATATCACTTCTTTGATGGCGCGACTGATTTTACAGGCAACACTAATGATTACATTGATTCTTACAGAGGAACCACAACTTCTGAGGATGTAACCTGGAACAAATTAACAGTTCCTACCAGATTATCAGGTTCAATAGATTTTATCGGCAGCGCTATTACTGTTCAGGCAGGTGCGCAATTCCTAGGACAATCCGGTTCAGGATTGGAGATTACGCCTAATGGCTCTCTCAATGCAACTGGTACTGCCAATGAGATGATCTCTTTTACAGGAGAGCAGGATACGGAGGGTGTTTGGAATGGACTGAATTTCCAATCAAACAATACATCTAATAACTTAATCTACTGTATGATTTCCAACGGTGGCCAGGATGGTTTCGATGGCGCAGGATTAAAAGCAAATGTATTTGTTGAAGCTGATGGAAGGTTAGTAATTCAAAACTCTACAATTACGAAAAGTGCCGATGCAGGTGTTTACATCAGAAACAACACAAGCAAACTTCCTGATTTCTCCACAAACACCCTATCAGATAACTTATTCCCCGTCAAATCAGCTCCTGCCAACTGGCACTACCTGGACGGTCAGTCAGATTATACAGGAAACACAAACGATCTGATTGATGGTTTCGGGTCCAACGGCTCACAGGTAAGCACAGTAACATGGCAGGCACTCAACGTTCCTTACAGACTGTCAGCAAGTACGGAAACCTGGACACAGGGTGGTATTACGATTGAAGCTGGTGCTGAAATCTCTTCCAGAGCGGATGGCGGAATTGCCGTAACATCTGACGCATTCTTAAACATTGCCGGTACTGCTGCCAACCCTGTTATTATGCGAGGCGATCAAAATGTAACCGGATACTGGAAAGGTATCAGATTTAACTCAAACAATGCCAGTAACGTCGCAACACACCTCAATATCTCTAATGGCGGTAGCAGAGGTTTTGATGGAGCAAACAGAAAAGCCAATATTGAGATCGGTTCTGCAAATGGACTAGCCAACCTGACAACCGTTTCATCTACGTTAAGTGGTGGTTTCGGAATCAGGATACAAAGCAGCGGTACGATGGTTGCTACCGGTCTTTCCTTCTCCGGAAACGTATTAACCGGAAACCAGGATAACGGAGGAACAGAAAACGATAATATTTAAACAGCGTTCACAATCTTTCATTGAATTCCCGGGATTAGAATTGTCTGCAAGGCTGGAGACAGGCCTTTTCCCGGGCTTCATAGAAACTAACCACTAACAAACATTATTATGAAAAGACTTATCATACTACTCACATTTATTACGACAATTAACTGTACGTGTTATGCTCAGAAGTACATCGGCGGGGGAATTGCTTATGGTACTCAAATTGAATCTGCCGGTATCGGTATCAATGGTGAGTATTTTGTTACTGATAATATAAGCATTGCCCCTTCCCTTATTTACTTCTTCCCAAGAACTCTGCTGGGAGACTTAAAATTCAAACAAACCGACCTGAATATCAATGCCAACTACTACTTTGAGACAGGTTCTGAACTGGGTTTATACGCATTGGGAGGTCTGAATTTTGCTATTGTTTCAGTGCCGTTCTTTAATCCTTTTAATGGAGAGAGAGTTAGCAATTCTTCTACAGAAATAGGTTTAAACCTGGGAGGCGGAGTAAATTATAAGGTCAATGATCAGCTACTACCTTTCGTTGAGCTTAAATACAATATTTCAGATTTCGATCAGCTTATTTTAATGGGAGGTGTTCGCTTTATGCTAAACTAATCCCTTTAGTAATTTTCTTATAGTAGAATGGTGTAAGGCTATGTCGGCAGATGCTGACATAGCTTTTTTTATTCATCGATGCTGCAAAAAAATTCTAATATATTGTTCATAATATTGCTGTTTCCGGAATAGTATGTAACGGATAGTAAAATAATGAATAATGGACAATGAAAGAACGCTGCTCAAAGAACTGTACGGTTACAGAAAAAAATGCGTCGACTTGTTGCTGATCAAAACAAACTGTGATCAGGATATGGCCGAAAATATTTTCATAGAGGCAGTTTTCACCTATAAAAAGAAAAAAAATGAGAATAACCTGCCTGACAAACCGATTAATGTAAGAGGTTATCTTTATGGTATTTGTCATAATCTTTGGCTGAAAAACTATGATGCAGAAAGAAAGGTTAGAGAGGCTGCTACCGATGTGACCCGCTACTTTTATGACTACCTGCCAGATCACATCAATGGTAGTAATGCCAAAATGCACAAGGAAAACCTGCTACAAGCCATTCAGGAATCTTTGAATGCAATGGGAGCAAAATGTAGAAACATCATCAGATTGTTTTATTATGAGGAAAAGTCGATGACAGAAATCGCCAAAATCATGAATTTCAAAACTCCCGTTGTAGCAACCACAGCGAAGTACAGGTGTTTCAAAGAATTCAGAAAAAAAGCCTATCAGGCAAGCAAAAACCAGGAAATAAAAGAAATTTAGTCCATGTCTGTTACAGAACAACAATACGAACTGATCATTAAATTTATTGATCAGAATTTAAATGAAAAAGAGCAGGTTTTATTTGACACCTACCTTCAATCTAATGAAGCTTTCAGGATAGAAGTGGAGCAAACGGAAGTATTGACTGCAGGGCTTAAAGCAGTTGAGAAAGCCAATGAAATCGACCGAATCAAAGGTCTTTTTGATGAATTTGATGCAGAAACTAATAACCAGTCAGTGAAGCAGCTCAATCTTAGAAGATTGGTACTGCCCGGGATAGCTGCCTCTATCGTGTTACTGGCAGCAGTTATAATTTTCTTCAATAAAAAACAACCTGTTAACGACACACTTGCCATTTATCAGTCTTTTTACCAAGTATTCCCGGCAACTACCGAAAAAAGATCCGGCAAAGAAGGGGAAGCCGCCATGCGGTATTATGAAGCAGGAGAATACAGCAAAGCAATTCCCTTACTGATAAAACCGGATCGAGACACTGACGACTTGTTAACTCCAATATATCTTGCCAACTGCTACTTACAAGTCGATAAGCCTGATAGTGCGGTCAGTGTTCTGGAAAATGCTTCTAAAAAACTTGATGCAGATACCTCTTTCACCGGACAATTTCATCGATGGTATCTTGGCTTGGCCTATTTAAAATCAGGTAAGAAAAAGGAAGCAGAAGATATTTTCTTATCAATTGCACAGACGAAAGGAATTTACCAGGAAAAATCCATTGAGATTCTGGAGTTGCTCAATTAGTTTTTCTCTGACGAATTACAAAAATTATGGCTAACAGACTGATTCCACCAACGCAAATCCACCATAGGTAGCTATGGCTATTTTTTATCTGAAGAGCCTGCACCTGACCGGTAACAATGAAGTTGTTCCAATAGAAAGGATTTTTCTTAAATGGATGAGCGTTCGATAGATAATCCAGCTTGGCAAGCCGCAACGATTCATCTTTAGCATGTCCGGATGCCAGATATTGATAAAATGATTTCATGATCTCACTACTGGATTGGTCTTCGGCAGGCCATTGAGTCATGACTACCGACTGAACTCCTGCATAGGTAAATGCGCGGGACATACTCATAACTCCCTCACCATCAATCAACTGACCGATACCGGTGTTACAGGCACTTAAAACCACTAACTGAGCTGGTATATCCATATTGTAAATCTCAAAGTTGTGTAGATAGCGATCATTGACACTGTCGGTCTGATCTTCAGCAAATGCAAGCCTTGAAAATTGTGGTTCTTTCAGATCAACCAATCCATGCATAGCAAAATGAAAGATGTCATAATTGTTGACTTGTTGGTAAAAGTATTTTTCAGTGGCTGTTTTTCCAGCAAGCACCCGACCAGTGAAATAAGTCATGATTGATTCAGCTTCCTGCTGATTGTACCTAAGGGCAGAAAGACCATCTTTAATTTGAATAGCTTGATCGGCATTTGATGAATAAGTTGGTGCAAATGCCAGCAATTTCCCTGAATAATCAGGTAATACCTCATCAGATTGTGGCCTGAATAACACTGATGCTGAAGCACCGTATGACACCTGATAAGATTTAATCAAATAAGGTAAAGCCCCATAATCGGCAGCAATACCTTCAGTATCTTCAGTTAGCAGCTGTTCGAAAGGTAAAAAATTGAGCGATTTATCCGGAACAATGTAAAGCTTTCGGATTTCGGATTCTTCGCTTACTCTTTCAAAAAGAGTTTTCAATAACCTGTCATACAATCGCTTACCTCTATTTACGAAAAACCGATAGGAATCATCGGCTTGTAAACTGGTGCTATCAGGTAAGAGGCTATTTCTAAAAGAAAGTATTTCATTGGTAGCTAAGGGCGTGCTTTTGTCTAACACTGCTGTATCTGAGGTTATTAATAAAGAAAACAAGCTATTACTTCCCTGGAAGTAGGTGATCAATCCCTCACCTGCTTTCAGCTTTTGCTGAACTTTAGGCAACTCTACAAACTGCTTTCCATAATTCGCATCATAATAATTGTTATAGTTGCTCTCAAGATACACCATTAGTCGTCGGTTTTGTTCCTCACTAAAGAGCAATAGTTCTTTGTAGTCAGAATTAAGAAGAGAGTCAACCGAATTCAGTGCAGATTTCTGCGAAAGCTTTCTGATCTCATTTTTAAGATATGAAACTTGTTGGTTCAAACTTCGAAGGCTAATCAGCAGGCTTTCGGAGATCTTACTGTTCTTGATTATGAGATTTCTTTGAAGAGCTTCTAAAAGCTGATTTGATTTATACAACTCAGTATATTCGAATACTTTTGAAACATACTTTTTCTCACCTGTTTGTCGAAACAATTTCTCATTGACCTCAATAGCACTTTCAAATAAATCCGAGACCAGAACTTCCGAATATAAGTCGTCCTCTAATGGCTTATAGCCTTTTTTGGTAAGCATATGCCATGTAATCGCCTGGTCAAAGCATTCCTGCACCTGATTAAAGGTGACCTCATCTCCACCATCGGCTTTTATTTGTTTGAGCGTCCTACCTCTTATAAAGCCGGTTTTCACCAGGTATTTCAACTCAATATTAATGAACTGCTGGGTTGGGTTCCGGAGTTTCTCTTCATAACGCTTCAAAACAACAGTTGTAACGGCAAGTGCGCTGTCAGGATCATTTTGATCAAACAGGTATTCACTCAATTGATTCATGAAGGATAAATACAAAGTACTTTGAATGTATAATTTTTCATCAACCATTTCCTTCATTTCCTTAAAGAAAGGATTTAGTACCTGATGATCGCCAGCATGAAGAAATAAATTCAAGAAAGTAAATTTCACTCTAAAAAGAAGCTGTCTTCTGCTCCGAGGGCTAAAATTACTGAGGTAGGCAATCGTATTGTCGTAGGTCTTTTTCGCCTGTATATTCGATCCTGAATTTACCTGTATCTGTAACTTTTGAACCATGGCTTCAAAGACGTAACTCTTTACACCGGAACTAGTGAAAGTGGTCTGTATAATTGAATCAAAAATTCTAAGTGCCGAATCCAGCTGATTGCGTCTTACGAATCCCAATCCCTTACTATACAGAATTCTGATTTTAAGTAGTTCATTCGAGGAATCAATAGACTGATATAGCTGAGCGGACTTATTTTCATATTCTTCAGAAAGGCTGTAGAAGCCCAATTGCAAATATATTTTAGAGATTGAGGCATACACCTCTCCCAGCCTAAAGATAGAATTGCCATTGAATTCTTCCATAATTTTGATGTACTGAAAGTTGCACTCCAATGCCCTTTCATAATTTCTAACAGCAATATGAAGCCTCGCAGACATCCGATAAGTCTGGGCCAGATAATACCTTGCCCAACCATCTGTTCTATCATTCAATACTGGAAAAATATGCTCTTCATAAATAGATAAAGACTGTTTCAATTTACTCATCCTGTAACACAAACTGGCCTGCCTAAGCAGAAAAGCAATATGTGACTTTTGATCATTTCTCTTATATTTTTCATGAATCACAAAAGCCTTTTGGAGCGCTGAATCAGCATCCTGATAGTGCCTTTCTTCGATCAATATTTCTACTAACCATTCATAGGCAATTAGAATTTCCTGTTCGCTTTCGGGTGTCTGCAGAATAAACTCCTCTAATTCTGTTTTCGAATTGGATGTCAGATAGCTCAGAAGTGCCTGATTTAATTTATAGACTAATGTCAAGCTGTCGTTTAATCCAGGATCTTTTAATTCAGGGGTAATTTTTAGGTGATGAGAAGAAGCAGATGCTACTTCGAGTTTCAACAAGCTTATTCTAGTAAGTCCTAATTTTGCACTTACCCTGACCGAAGCATCAGAACTTTTTTCGATTTGCTGATAGTAATAAGCTGAAGAGTCTAGTTGGTATTGATATAGAAAAGTGGTCGCTTTTTCCAATTGGACCTTCGCATCAGGGATTGTTTCTTTCAACGCATCATGATGAAGCGTTTCTCCATTGGAAAACGATGCAACAAAGAACAATAGCAATAAAAAGATCGGGCAGCTATTCAATGAGAATCATTCTAATAAATAAGATATGCCAATTGACATTAGTAACCTATTAGGAAACAATCAAATGGACAAACAAATACCAAATAATTAAAATTTGATCAATGGTAAACCTGGCACAAAGATTTAGATTGAATCAGCAAACTATACTTAACTATCCATTTAAATCTAGTCTGGCTAATGCCGGTCCATAAGATCTCATTCAATGGAATCAGGAACTTTCCTCTTAATCTCAATATAAATGATTAATTCAAAAGATCTTCACAGACATTCTCATGTCTTGTTAAGAACATCCCACAGTCCTTCCCTACTGATACGCCACATTCGGAAACATTTCCCTCGGTAGGACATGCCAAAACAAGAGAATGCGGTTCATTTATATCTCCGCCCTTTACAGTCTCCTGCAATTGGCTAGTTATAGTAGTTACAAAACTTTGAATTTTGATGTCGTTTATTTGAAGTTTTTTCTTCATCACTTTCACATTTTTGTTATCGCAGCAACCTAAATGTAATTGGTTCGATTTATAAAACACAAGTCAATGGCTAAAAAAATATTTTTTAAGAAAATTTTGTAGTCGACTGTTCATAATTGGTTCATTTAGAGAATACTTAAATGAATAGGATAATTATGTCCTGACTCACTTGATCAATCAAAACCCTCTATTTTTCAAAAAAAGTCCCGCAAGGATGTTCATATACCAATCTGTTTGAGAATACTGTAATAGATAGTTTACCGCATGTGATTAAATGTATGCTATAGTTCATTTATCAATCCGCGAATTATCTTATTGGACATAAAAGTGAATGTCAGAAAATGATCACTGATTCTACAATTTAACTGATTAAACAATGATTAAAGATGTATTAAAACTAGGAGATAGTCTTTCCAAAACATCGCAAAAGGCTATCAATGGAGGATTTCCTTCGGGACCATTACCGAAAGGATGTTATTGTCTTTTGAACAACAATCCTTGTACGCCTTACAGTGTACCATGTGATTCTACTTGTCCAAATGGCGGAAGACCTTTTCAAAGTATCTATCCATTCGAACTGGGCTAGACTGATGACCAGATAGAATGGAAGGACTATCCTTTTTTCAAGGAATTTCCCGGTTGAATGGATAGTCTGTTTTTATCTTAGACTATCAACCTATCAATAGTCAATTCATGAAGTCTTTCATGAGATGATCGACAATAATTTCAGCTGCTACCCGGCTTCCCTTCGCCGAAGGATGAAACCTGTCCGGGCTGTAATAGCTAAAATCTTTGGTACGATCAAAATAGCGTTTCCAATACTGCCCAACCGGTAATAAAAGTGCATTGTTGATGCTGGCGGCATCACTGTAATTTTGAATGACACCATCGAAGGTTTGATAGTATTTTAATGCTGGCCAGACCATGAAATAGCATAGTTTCGTTTCATTTGCTGCACACAAAGCGCTGAACTGCTTTCCTGATTCAATGAGCATATTCCTTCCAGGCGTTTGTGATGAAGGCCCCTGCTGCAAAATGACATACTGATACTTTTTAGAGGCAATCAGTTTTTGTACATTTCCATCGTTCCAATGATCTTCAATGGCGTAATTGGCGAAGGCCACCATCTCAGTATAGATTTTTACCCCCCGCTTCTTCGCTTCTTTTTTCACAAGCGCTGGCAGATTATTTGCGTATGTCAGGCTATTGCCAATGAATAAAATACTGAGTTGCTCATCAGGTGCAACATTTGTAGGTTTCTCCTGACTATTGCTTATCAATGAAGAGAACAACAGTAAAAATATAAGTACATATTTTCTCATGAAAGCAGGGATTTAAAGATTTTACTAATAACAGCTTAGCAGAGCACTGCCCTTACTTTTTACAATAAACCAATCTTACTAATTATCCATCCGCCACTGATCAAATATCACAATCCAACATATAGCGGGTAATCTGCTGATTGTTGACAAGACACTATTAGCGTGATGATTATAATTGGTAAGAATTTTTGCATAACATCTTTTTCGACGATTAAATACTGATTCTATTTCCTATTGAATCTAATCGACCGCTCAGCGTAATAATATCTAAATGTATTTTTTGAAATTCTGTCTTTATTCGCTTCACTCCTATATATTCGTAAGGTGATAATCAAACCGAAAAACAAGCTTTTCACCTACAATCTCCTCACTCTTTTAGTAGTGTTCTGTTATTTCGGCCTCAAAAAGTTCTTATCCGAAGATTCTGAAAACCTCGTTTTTTTTCCCGGTGGCTTGCTCCTCTCACTTGCTGTAATGAGCTCTTTTTGGATATGGAATTTCCGAAGGTTTACACATCAAAATAGTCTCAGGTATTGGTATAAGTTCGTAGGTTATGCTGTTAGCAATGGCATTTTCTTAATATTAATGGCAGATCTAATTATTTTGATACTGGAAAGATTCTTCAGACTTGAAGAGCATTACACAATCTCTGCATTACCTACTAAATGGATAACCGAATGGTACATTTTCTTCGAAGGAATATTCCTGTTCTGTTGTTATCAGCTGTTGATTCGCTTTGATTTTATCCAGAAAAACTTTCAACTCAATGAGCGTAAGCTACAATCTCTGGAAGAGGAAATCACTAACTCTAATTTGAAGTCGCTGAGAGCGGAATTAAATCCTCATTTTCTGTACAATGCCATGAACAGCATTGCGATGATGGTTCGGGTTAAGAAATACAGTGAATCCATCAAAATGATTGCCAACCTCAATGAGCTCTTGAGGATTTCACTCAATAAATCTCAGGAACAGTTTATTTCTTTGAAACAGGAATTAGAAATTCTTGACAAATACTTACAGGTGGAAATGGTCCGTTTTGGCGACAAGGTCCAGGTAACCTATACCATAGACGAGGAAACACTGCAAGCGAAAGTGCCTCAGCTGATCCTTCAGCCGATAGTGGAGAATGCCTTTAAGCATGGCATGTCTACTGACATGGGAAGACAGGAAATCATGATTAGCTCAACAAAAGAAAAAGATCAGTTATTCATCAGTTTGTCTAACAGTGCTAGGGGAACGGTATCAATAGACCTTTCGCACCGCGCCGACAAAGCTGGCATTGGATTGGATAACATCAAAAACAGACTCCGGCAATTGTACGGTGGGAAGTTTCGGTTTCAGTTTGAACAACATGCCGAAACAGTAGAATTCAGAATTATTATTCCATTTCAGATATGAAGCTCACTTGTATAATTGTAGATGATGAGGAATTAGCACGCGAAGGGATAAAAGTGCTGTTGGAGGAACATGCTCATGTGGAGATACTAAGAAGTTGTCATGATGGATTAAGTGCCATAAAAGCAATTGAGCAATTACAACCGGATCTGGTATTCCTTGACATACAAATGCCAGGTGTGAATGGTTTCGAGGTAATCGCATCTTTGCCGAAACCCAGACCTTATATCATTTTTGCGACAGCCCACGATCAATATGCGATAAAAGCATTTGAAATAAATGCCATTGACTATTTACTAAAGCCTTTCAGTGATGAGAGATTTAATCAGGCGTTGGAAAAAGCCAGCGATGCACTCAAAAAAGATCAATTGGAAAAAAGCCAGGCAATCGATAACCTGATCAGTCATACGTCAAATTCTGTAAAGACAACCACAAAAATTGTTTCAGGTACGGATGATCAGCAAACTATCGTTTTCAAATCAGATGGACAGGTCTACCAGGTGCTACTGGAAGACATTACCCACGTGGAAGCATTTGATTATTACATCAAAGTACATGTCAACAAACAGTTTTTCCTGATCAGAGAAACTATGAAGCAAATGAGTAGTCGACTCCCCGAAACGCAATTCATCAGGATTCACAAATCCTACATTGTCAACATAAAAAAAGTGAGTCAATTTGGAAAAGGTGAAGGAGATAATTTCCAGGTTACTTTAAATAGTGGAGAGTTGCTGAGAGTTAGCAGAAGTTATAAAAACGCAGTTCAGGATGCATTGAAATAATCAATTCCTGCAGGTCCCTGCAAAATAGATGCAGTTTCCTGCAAATAGCGAATTCTTTGCACTACCGGACATATCTTGTCATCAAAACTCAAAAGAATCTCAAAATATGTTTAGTAATCACATCAAATTTGCTTTAAGAATACTGAAAAAAGACGGAATCTATTCCGTACTCAATGTTCTTGGTCTTACACTCGGCATTACAGTGGGCATCATCTTGTTTCTGTATCTTCAAAGTGAATTAAACTACGACAAACACCACACAAAGGCAGACAGAATTTATCGTTTCACAGCGCATCTGAAAGCCGATGGAGCCGATTTCAACACTGCCAGAACTCCACGTGAAATTGCACCCAGGCTTCTCGAAGAACTGGCAGAAGTTCAGAATTATGTCCGATTTAATGATTGGGGAAATACACTGGTAACCACCAATGAATCCGGTAGCGAACCAATTCAGTTTTATGAAGATGAGATTTATTCGACAGATTCTACCTTTTTAGACTTCTTTACTCACGAAGTGCTTGATGGTAATCCTGAAAATTGTCTGGAGGGCCCTAAAAAAGTGGTCCTTACGGAATCAATTGCTAAAAAATACTATGGCGATGTGTCTCCGGTGGGTAAAACCATCACCTTCGATGAAAATGATCAACGGACTGTTTCCGCAGTAATTTCTGACTTACCGGAAAATTCTCATCTTAAATATACCATTCTGCTCTCCGCGGTAGAATCTCGGGGTGATTTCAATAATGCTGACGCTATGAGAACGTCGGAAGCATTCTGGAATCCGGGAATCTACACTTATCTCATGCTGCCTGAAGGATATAATCCCTCGCAGTTTCCGAAGAGTTTTGAAAGCATTTTTGAAAAATACTACCGTCCTTTTGCGGATAGAATCAACGGAACCGCTACTCCTTTACTGCAGCCTCTTACCAGTATTCATTTCGGTCCTCAAATGGCTAATGATGAGCCCAGAGGAAATATCAATTACGTATATACATTCTCTACAATTGGTCTTTTTCTCATCCTTCTGGCTTGTATCAATTACATGAACCTGGCCACTGCCAGATCAGTCTATAGGGCCGGAGAAATTGCCATGAGGAAGGTACTTGGAAAAACCAAAGCCAATTTGTTCTGGTCTATCTTAACAGAAGCAATGGTAGTTGCAGCAATTGCAATGATTTTATCAATAGTTTGTTCCTGGATGATCCTGAATCTGACACCTTTCAACTCCTGGATAGACAAATCGCTTGCGATGGACTTCACTGGAAACCATTTGCTGGTTCTGGGTATCGTGGGCATCACCCTGACTGTCGGGTTGATATCAGGTGTTTATCCTGCTATCTACATTCCTTCCATGCCAGTTGTATCGGCTCTCAAAGGATCTTTAAAAACCCAGTCCAAAGGAATCTTGCTGAGAAAAGTGCTAATAGTCTTACAATTTGCTGTCTCCATTTTTGTCATTATCACAACAGTGCTGATGGACAGGCAAATAGATTTTATGAAACAGGTGGATCTGGGATTCAATCAGGAAAATGTGGTGCTGATAGGTGTTAAAAACCAGGAAACGAATGAGAAAATGGATGTGATCAAAGCAGAGCTGGAAGCAAATCCTAATATTATTTCTGTTGCTACAGCCTATGGAGTCCCGGGTGTAAGTATGGGAGGCCAGGTCTTTCGGGTAGAAAGCGACAATGGTCAACTCGTGCAAAAAAGCATGTTGACGATCTTTTCCGGGAAGGATTATCTGGAAACAATTGGCTATGAACTAATCGATGGACGGGATTTTTATCACGACAGTGAAGCAGAAATCAATACCTCTTACATTGTCAATGAAGCAGGAGCTAAAGAACTGGGTTGGGGAGATAACGCAATAGGAAAAAGGGTGAGATTCTTTCACGGTCAGGAAGATGGTCATGTCGTTGGTGTGGTGAAAGACTTTAATATTGAATCCTTACACAATAAAATTGAGCCTTTGTTTATTTTACTTGGCGATGACAATGGAGGTACCATTCATGTCAGGATCAAAGAAAATAATGTTACAGAAAGTATTGAATTCATAGAGTCGGTCATCACCAGGTTTGATAACAAAAATCCTTTCGATTACACCTTTCTCGATACTGAATTTGACAAACAATATCGGGCAGACCAGATTCAACATCAGTTGATTTCTACTTTATCTTATATATGCATATTCATTTCTATTCTTGGTTTGATCGGACTATCCGCATTTTCGGTAAGCCAAAAATCTAAGGAAATCAGTATCCGTAAGACCCTAGGGGGTTCGATGGGTCATATTCTAATGCTTTTTTCCAAGGAGTACATTAAGCTGATAATAATCGCCATAGTCATTGCAATACCCATCGCAGATTATGTGATCATTGATTGGTTATCGGCCTTTGCTTACCAGATGCCTCAGGAATGGGTTTACTACATTATCCCAGGAGTAATGGTGCTTCTACTGGGTTTCCTTACCGTGTTTATCCAGGTGATGAAAGCTGCAAAGTCTAACCCTGCCGATGGGCTGAGGAGCGAGTAACCTTACTATTAAAACCTGCATTTCCGTGTCATGTCACATGGAATGCAGGATTGCTCAATCATAAAATGTGCATTGAGAGAATTTCAATCGCGCAGAATTCAATCGAATAAAACAATAAATCGCACGGTACTTACCAACAGTAAAAACCCTCTAAATGAAATAGAATAAAAACCGTCGTGAAACCTCGATCTTCAATATGAACACCTGAAGAAAGGATAATCAGAAAGTCTATTTTTATTAACTACCAGTTTTTACTCTTGTGTAAACTTCACCGTACGCATCCTGATATTGGCTATCTGGCACTGCAGGTAGATCAGGTACATGCAAATCATTTACCTTTTGTCCAAAAAAGCTATTGGTAAATTCTATCTGAACAATTAGCCGGTCTTTATTAACCGGAAGCTTACCTTTATGCAATCCTGATGTATCGACTGCCACAATGGTACCTTTGGAGCCTAAGATCTCCACTATCTCAGACGCTTCATAGTTATCCGAAATATCAGAATCGCTGTACCTTTTATCGTCAATTAAACTATCAGGTTTTGAAACATGCGATTTTTTCACATAACAATGTGGCCCGGAATCACTGTCTACATCTGTCAGGTATATGAAGAACTTAATGAATTTCGGATGATCCATGTCAAAGTGATAAAGCTGAGCAGCCCGACTACTGGCAGTTTTGGTGTATAAAGCACTCCACCACATGATGATTGAGTTATTCAATGGTTTGGACCCCAGATATTCCTGCGAGAGACGCACAAAATTGATATCATAAAATATCTTTGATAAATCCTCATTTTTAAGGATTTCTGCCTCATCAAACCTGTAAATAGGAGCGATTGGATTCTGACGATCATAGATCAAATGATGCTTGCTATTATCCTCAGCGATTGCTTTAGATGGAATCTTTGAAAAATAATTTGTGATATTTTCACATACATCTTCTGAGAGTTTCTCATCAAAAATGTAATAGCCCTGCTCTTTTATTTTAGAGGTGATACTGTTCAGTCTTTCAGAATTCAACTGGCCGGTAAGTCCATTAGTTACCTCAGGAAATTGATGTTTGCCATTCTTTCTGGATACTTTCTGTGAATACGTTTCATTGATCTTACCGTTGGTCAATCCATGTAATTTCCTAAAGGCCAGATAAGAATACTTATTTGTTGATTTAAAGAGTGAATACTCTAAAAGGCCAATTTTATAGATCAGCAAATATATCAGAGTCATAAGTATTACTTTTTAATAGAGAATATGGCTAGTACACTTCCTTTAATATCCATTCTTTCTTCTGTAATTTCATGATGAAAGTAAACATGCTTGATATAATCTCCAAAATGCTCGGTAATCTGGTCTACTCGATCAGTCTCTCTGCCCGCTCCGGAAGTATATGGGAGTATTTCCTCCTTTTTCTGCTTACCGGTATGTTGCACACCGATGGCAATGATTCCGCCATTTTTAACAACCCGCACCATTTCTTTAGCAGCAATTTCAGGAGTATGACTATAGGCAATCACCCAACCTGCAAAAATTACATCAAAGCTACTATCATCGTAAGGCATGTCATGCATGTCACCTATGTCTACCCAGGGAGAGTAAGTAATGAGGTCCAGCCCCCGTATATTTTTAGGTAGAAATCCATATCCCACCATCGCAAACAACTCCCCTTCGGTCCTTGGGCCGATGCTAAGAATAGTAGAGTCTTTAGAAAGAGTTTCAATTACACTAAGAGGCTTAATCAAAGCCAGTGGCCGTACCGCGGCATAATCAGACAGTCCCTTTAAATTGTGCATGATGGTATTTTTCGCCACACCATCCGTAACCTCTTCCAAAGTTCTTAAACGTCTGCTCAACCTAACAAAATAGATAAATCTCAACCTTGATATCGCGTATCTAATGAGATCAACCTGTAATAGTTGATGAAAAAAACCTGTAAAAATTCCTTTAAATTTATGCTTATTATGATCTTTCATTGGTTTTTTGAGGTAACCTTTAATAACTGAATATTAGCCAGTTATTGTCTTCTTAACTTTTATTGTCCAAAGATAAATTATAAAGTCTAGCAGATTTTAAATAAACAGAAAATCTTTTGTGGCGGTGTGAGAATACGCATTTATTAGAAACACCCTTCACGATTCACATTTGTAAAACGGATATCTAATCTGGTAGCATACTCAATCGGATTAATGGTTGTGATAATCAACAAAGTGATATCGACTATTTAGCACAAAGCTACGATTTCAAACAATCCCTCTACGTGATAGCATCATTTTTTGATTGATCGTTCTTTTCCAGTTCCTTTATTTTCTCTATGATTTCACTCCTGAATTTAACATTATCCTGATACTGTTTTTGTTTCATTCTTTCAAGAATGTATGCAACTATTGCACCACCGAAAATGGCAATACCTAATTCAGAAAAAACATCGAGTACTACGTCGTTGATAAACTCCGCCCATGTGTTATGAAAGAAAAATTTCAGCACACGACTGATAATGGTAACTAACAGACCAACTACGAAAAAAAACTTAATGAAATTGCTGTGAAAATATTCTTTGTCAATAATGAGATCTAAATCATCCGGGTTTTTCCTGTAATGTTCAATGATTTCATCAGTAATCTCTGGCATTTCACCAAGCAGGGTTTCTTCTATTATCTTTTTACTGACGCTCATATTTTTTTCTATTTTCCAGTCATGTTAATTCAAAGGAAGAGTTCCGATTAGCTATTTGGGATCAACGGAAATTAACTAAGACAATCTAGCGAGAATCTGCTGAAACTTACAACGGTTAAAAGAGAAGTCATATCCTGTAAATCGCAATTAGATATTCACCTGTGACAGTTACTATTCAACAACTAATCTGCCTTTTTGTAGCTGGCAATTAACTTACCTTCATGTTCCATACCGATTCCGATATCTGTCAGTTGATCACCCATCTTCCAGGACAACTGATAGTGGTCAGAGACAAATGCAATAACCAGATTTAGCCTTGGAGATTTGTGTCCATTCTGATCAGTATATATAATTTCAAATTCTCCTTCGAATCTGTGATTTTCATTCAACGCCGATAGCCTTGTCGCTTCTCCCATTCCATACTGCACCTCATCAGTCCCTTTAAAAATCCATTTAGCATTGATGCCCTCAGGGGTTTCTGAATAGATCACCGATCCCATATTGCAATCGGGTTTATCCTGCATTGTATCGAATAGTAGCTGGTATCATAATCTGCAAATGCCTTTATTATAAACTACTCTATCTAAACTGGACAATACCTTAAAGTCCGAAGATGGATCCGATCTTCTGAAATCTTTACAATATCCTTTCAATAAACCAAAACAAACCAACCAGTGCAATCATAAAAGATGCTGGTATTTGGACTCGCTTACGGTACCAGACTTTATTGCGAATGAACCAGAACAATATGGCAGCCATTACCAACACCAACAACTGCCCTAGTTCCACGCCTATGTTAAAAGCCATTAATGAGGGTATTAAACCACCTTTAGGCAATCCATATTCGCTTAGTACTGAAGCAAATCCTAATCCGTGCAGCAAGCCAAATCCAAATACAACAGCCGGGCGCCACCTGGTAGTTTTATGAAACAAGCAATTCTCAACAGCTATCCAAACAATTGAGAGTGCTATCAGTGGTTCAACTATTTCGCCTGGAACCTGCATCACTCCAAGGGCAGCAAGAGCCAATGTTATGGTATGGGCTAATGTAAAGGCAGTCACTTGCCATAGCAAAGATCCTAAAATCAGACTGGAGAAAAATAACCCTAAGACAAAAAGAATATGATCTAATCCTTTGGGAATAATGTGCTCAACACCTGCTTTCACAAAAATCCATGATTTTTCCAGCCATGGCATAGATGCCAGTATCCTCATGCGCTGACGTTTCAGGGCTGCCTGATATTCTGCACTGATTAGCTGGTTTTCCATATCAAGCTGTCCTTGCTCTATTTCAGAGATTATCAGTTCGTCCTCCGGGTGAGAAAATGCCGAAAAACTGACAGTAAACAAGAAAAAAAAGATCAGGATTTTTAAAAATCTCATAAGGTGTAAAGAAAAGTTTTAAAACATTGGCCCGAGAAACCGGGCCAATTGTCAATCAGTTAAATAGTTATCAGTCACCGGACCCATCCAGTCCCCTGACTTTCAGCAATGCCTCAATCTTTGGCTGACGTCCACGAAATTTCTTATACAGCTCCATAGCCTCTTCCGTGGAGCCCTTCTCATATACGTGTGTTCTCAGTTTCGCTGCAAGCGTAGGGTCAAACACGTCTCCAGCTTCCTGAAATGCCTCAAAACCATCAGAATCGAGCACAGCAGAGTGCACATAACTATAATATCCTGAAGCATATCCACCTGCGAAAATATGTGAAAAATAGGTACTGCGATAACGAGGTGCAATTTCACTAATCAATCCGATCTTAGTAAGTGCTGCTGCTTCGAATGCCGCAGCATCTTTGATTTCTTCATCTGCTTTAAGTGTGTGCCAATCCATATCCAACAAGGAAGCAGCCAGATACTCTGTATTAGCAAATCCCTGATTGAACTTTGACGCTTTCAATACCTTTTCAATCAAGTCATCGGGAATGACCTCTCCGGTTTTATAGTGCGTAGCAAAGGATTTCAGGATTTCTGGCTCACCAGCCCAATGTTCAAGAATTTGTGCCGGAAACTCAGTAAAATCTCTCGGACCTGAAGTTCCTGACATACTACCGTACGTAACATTTGTTAAGATACCATGCATGGCATGTCCAAACTCGTGGAATAAGGTAGTAACATTTTCAAAGCTCAGCAGAGCAGGTGCATCCCCAACAGGAGCTGGAAAATTACACACATTTACCACTACCGGACGTTCTCTTCCGTCCAGATTGGACTGACCTTTGAAACTACTCATCCAGGCACCTCCTCGTTTGTTGGAACGGGTAAAGTAATCACCAATGAAAATCCCTAAATGACTACCGTCTTTATCTTTCACTTCCCAGACCCGAGCGTCGGGATGATAAACCTTGATGTCAAATCTTTCTGTAAAAGTCAGCCCCCAAAGTTTATTGACGGTTCCGAATACACCGTTGAGTACATTGTCAAGTGACAGATATGGTTTCAGTGCGGCCTCATCTAAATCATACTTCGCTTTTCGGACTTTCTCCGAATACTGCCACCAGTCCCAGCCCGCTATTTTAAATTCATGGCCTTCCAAATCTGCTACTGCCTGCATATCTGCCACCTCCACTTTGGCTCTCTCAAGAGCTGGTTTCCAAAGCTGTAAAAGTAAATCATACACTTCCGTAGGGTTCTTTAGCATTCGCTCTTCCAGCACGAAATGCGCATATGTTTCGTATCCCATCAGCTGCGCCCGCTGAGCCCGCAGTTTCGCTATTGTTGCTGCAACTTCTTTATTATCAGTTTCATTGCCATTGTCGCCACGCTTGATATATGCCGTATACAATTGTTCACGCAAGTCTCTCCTGTTAGACTCAGTAAGAAAAGGATACATGCTGCTGCGATGTGGCGTAAATACATATTTGTCTTTGTACTTTGCTTTGTCCTCCTCTGTCTCAGCCTGCTTCATTTTTTGTGCTGCAGTTTCCGCTGCTGCAGCAACTATACCTTCTGAGAGTCCATCTAAATCAGATTCTTCAAGAATCAATTCAAAACCATTCGTCTCTGCCAGCAGGTTTTGACCATAGGCAGTTGTCAGTTCTGAAATCTTACCATTAATTTCTGTTATTTGTGCTTTTTGTTCTTCGTTCAACAATGCTCCACTTCGGACAAATGTTTTCCTCCTATTTTCCAAAAGTCTGTGTTGTTCAGCACTTAGTCCGAGAGTCTCCCGAGCCTGCCAAATCGTTTCGACCCTTTCAAAAAGCTTTTCATTTAAAGCTATTTTATCGTAGTGGGCCGAAATCATAGGACTCAATTCCCGTTGCAATTCTTGTAACCTGGGGTTGGTATTAGAGCTGGAAAGGTTTGAGAAAACACGCTGTACTTTAGTGAGTAGTTTACCTGACCTTTCAAGTTCTTCAAGTGTATTGGCAAATGTTGGTTCCTCCGAATTATTGACAATTGCATCAATCTCTGCTAAATTCTCCTCCATGCCTTTTTGGAATGCTGGCATAAAGTGCTCATTCTTAATTTGATCAAAAGGAGGGACACCGAAAGGGGTTTCCCATTTCTGATAGAATGGATTTTCAGCTTTCTGCTCTTCTTTCTTCTCAGGCTGTGTTTGACAAGCGCTTAAAAGCAAAACTGATGCGATAAAAATAAATTTCTTCATAATTAAGTCTATTGATGCTCCAGTAAAGTTAATAGTTCTTGACAATAGAATCGCGACCGCTTATAAATTTGAGAGGCTAAATTCCCAATCTAAACTGCATCAAAACAAACAGTTGAATTAATTTCCCCAACCGAATACGAAGTTGAATTATTTAGTGCATTTTTAGCAATTACCGATGATTTCGTTGTGATCAAATCTTTGGATTTTTTATCGGAATAGCTTGCCTTTCTGTTAATTTTCTTGGCCTTTTTGTACAATAGTGTCACTAATGAAGCTAGCCTCTGATTGTCAGGATTGTTAAAAGGATCATCTTTCAAAACTGCAAGAACCCTGAGACAGGCATGCCATTCTGCTTCACTAAAACCGTAAGTATTTTCGAAATCTTTCATTTCACTCCTGTAAAAATGGTTCTAAAAATCCAATGAACTCAGTGCCACTACAATTCCATCTGGCTCCATGCCCGCTGGCTACCCTGATTTCATAAACCAGCTCATGTTTGTAATGGAAGAAAACATTCCACCAGGTCTGCTCATCGATCATCCTCAATATCAATGCTTTGACTTTTTCATCTTTCTTCGATTGACTTCCCTTCATTTCACCCCAAAATTGATCATCTGATCTGCCTATATGCTTCTCCCAAGCTCGGGTTACCATACAAATTTGATCATTGTACATCCTAAAACTGCTCCTGAGCAAAGTTTCCTTTGATGGTGGTAAAGCTGTGATATCCCGTGCACTTGCAGAAGTAAACCGCTGTCCCATCAACGTCAGAATATAATGAAATGGAGCATTTTCGATCTTCTCGCACCAACTTTTTATACGCTTTTCTGTTAGCTGATCTCCACCAGGCACTATCAACTCTTCAAAATATTTTTTGATATCCACCAGATCAGAATGAACCTCCTGATCAAACTGAGGCAGCCGATGATCCCAATTATCGGCAAACAGATTGACCAACCCAACCGACAACTGAGCAATGTATTCCTCATGTATAAATTTTCCGTTCTTTCCTTTCCATTCAGCCGACAGAAAAGAGATCGATTGACGGATAATCGCTTCATAAGTATTCAACGTACCAGATTTTTGTGATGACATCACAGTTTGATTTAATTAATATCACAATGATAAAATGTAAGTACGAACTCTTTTTGCGTTGAAGAACCATTGGTCGAATATCTGAATAATCACATTTTCACTCCATTTCGTGATGGCTAATCACTAAAAATAGTGAATTCCTTCCGTCTGCACTAACCTAATTTTGTCAATATCAAATTCTATAATCAAATAACTAAATATTCAAATACAATCATGAAAGAAGAAAAAAGCACAAACGAAGAAAAAGAACTAGCTGGCAAAGAAGGTTTTGGTATGTACGTACATATGATTAATAATAAATCAGATGAGCAGATCAATGTAATTGTGAGAGAAAATGGACGGGATGATGTATATACGATAGGGCCCGGAAAGAAAAAAGGGAGCCATTTCCCCTTACCCTGGGTAAGTAAATTGCAGGATAGTTGGAAGTGTATTTTGATAAAGTCCAATTCCAATAGTGATGTTGAAATGGCTCTTTGGGATGACAATGATGCTAAAGCATATTATAACGAAACTGGCAAGAGTTGGCTTCCTGCTTCAAGAGCAAAATCTATTTCCAGTGGATTTGGATGGGGTGACTTTGAGTTGATCATAGAGAAAGATTTAAGTCTCAACATGATCAAATTCACTAAGTAACTGAACAGCAGTAAATTACAAAATAATAGCGCAGGTTTTCTATAAGAAGCAATCGGAAAATCCATAGTTAAGTAATACTCCAGATAGTCTGATCAGGTTCTTCTCTTTCAGTAATATCAACCAAAAAGATCGACAAGAATCCTGATCAACTTTACTTCATTAGGAACCAATTAAGTATTGCCCAGGTCCTGATCAGGTAGCAACCTGCCGGAAAATCACTGACATCAATTTGTATTTTATCATCTTGTTGTACCAATCCGTAAAGTATCGGATTACATCAATAAAGCTATGATTAGCAACAGTGCTTTATTTTGTGACATACTTACTGATTTTTCCAAATAAGATATCGGGCTGGAATGGCTTGGTCACGGAATCAGTAAAGCCGCTGGCAACCAGTTTGTCGTTTTTGTCAAGTAACGCCGAAGCAGTTAAAGCCACTATAGGCGTTTTGATGCCTAATGTCCTGATGGCTTTCGTAGCTTCATAACCATCCATTACCGGCATTTGCAGATCCATCAGTATCAAATCAAATTTATTTTCAGATACTTTGATAATAGCTTCTTCGCCATTTTCGGCATAGTCCAGATCAATGCCCCATTTCGTGAGGAATCGCTTTGCCACCATCACGTTGACCTGATTGTCTTCCACCAGTAAAACCCTGCACCCTGTCAGAGATACGTTACCATTAGTTTCTTGCTCTACTACGACTGACTCTTTTGCATCTTTATAGGAAAATTCCTGTTCGAAATAGAAAATTGATCCCACTCCTTCCTCACTTTCAACTTTTAACTCTGAGTTTTGCATCTTTAGCAGTTTACTGCTAATGGCCAGACCTAATCCCGTACCTCCGTACTCTCGCGTAGTAGATGAGCTAACTTGTGTAAAACTTTCAAATATTTCTTTCAGCTTGTTTTTAGGTATTCCTATGCCGGTATCCAGTACTTCGAACAAAAGTCTTACAGTGTTTTCATTCTTTTTGATAATAGACACTCTTAGCCTGACAAACCCTTTACTGGTAAATTTGATCGCATTATTGATCAGGTTTGTCAACACTTGAGAGGTTCGGGTGATATCACACCAGATAGAAATAGGTACATCTCCTTTAATAGCCAGCGCCAACTCTACCGGCTTGTCACCTACCAACGGCTTTGCGGTGTTCATTAATTGTTCACCCAATGACCGCACCTGCACCCACTGATAGTCCAGGTCTACTTTATTGGCTTCCAGTTTGCTAAAATCCAAAATATCGTTGATGATTACCAGCAGGTTTTCTGCCGAGAATTTCAAGGTGTTGAGGTTTTTTACCTGATTTTTCTTTGGCGCATCTTCCAGTAAGTAGTTCGTAAGGCCTATTACCGCATTCATCGGTGTCCGGATTTCGTGAGACATCGCTGATAGAAATTCTGATTTTATTTTCAAAGCCTGTTCTGCCGAATCCTTGGCACGTCTCCATTTATCAGCAAATTGCTGTGAAAGCGTCAGGGAATGTAAAAAGAAAAATATCACTATTCCGACCGGCATTAGAAAAAATGGCATTTGTACGATTCCTAAAACATCAAGGATACGCCATGCGAGCACAAACATGATAAAGATGGCACCTATCAGAGAATAAGTGGATCCAACTCTCTTCTTGTGCGCTGCTTTTAAGTAAATGAAAATTCCAATACAGATGACTATCAATACAAGCATCATCCAGTATTTGTGCAACATCGTAAAAAACCATATTGGTGTCACGATCAAAAATATCAGCTGCAGCGTAATCGTGAGATAGATTCCTCTAAATAATTTACGTGGTGTATCCTTAGGATAAATACTCTCAGTAAATATTGAAAATAACAATGCACTAACATAAAGGGCTCCATACTCAAACCTTACACTTACCTCCCAGTTTAAATGAGGAAACAAATGTTGTAAAAGGTATGAACCACTTGCGAAATTATAGTAGCTAAATACAAAACAGTATAAAGCAAAGAACAGGACTACCCGCTGATTTTTCCCATAAAAGAATAGCCCAAGAAAGAAGAACCCGGCCATCAGCAGAGCTCCGCATACAATGGCATCAATAATCCTGATAATTTCAGTCTTGTTAATAATGTAATCCCTTTCTCCGATAATAATACTATCTACAGGACCTCCATTATGATGTCTAAAATTAGAAACCTGTAACAAAAATTCATTCGTATCTTTTAAGTAAGCATGTTCAATAGGTTCAACTATCTGTGTCCAAAAAGGAACGGAACTTTCTTCACTCGTGCCTACCTCTCCGTTTTTGGCGATCAGATGTCCATTTATATAAAAAGAATAAGCATTGTAAACAGCTGGGGTATAAATGGCCAAATCCAATTCTTTATCCAGTAGTACCGTGAGTTTGTAAGTCGCGTATGCCTGACCTTTTAGTTTAGTCCCATCGGGCAAAACCTCGTCATTCCACATCAGAGGTACCTCCTGATAGATCATTGAGTCTATTTGCACAGTTTCCCCCGGAAGGAGTAACTCTTGCCAGTAAAATTCCCACTCACCATCCAGCGTTACTGCATCAAAATCGGCCGGTAAATCCCTCAAATCTACAAACCCTCTTTCCACCTGAGATTCAGCCTGAAAAGACAACACAAATAAAAATAGCAACGCTATAATCCCGCCTTTTGATAATAAATTATTCAATTGAAACTACCTATCCTTAATCATAGAAATTCGAATTTGTGGAAGATACTAAAAGATGATTACAAAGGCTAATATTTAAGTCTTGCCAGAAGTATGTTATGCTGTCAGCCTTTTTGCGGTAGATCAGTTTTCGATCTGCTTGACAAACCCGGAAATATTTTGCTTTTTAAGTTTGGTTAGAAAAGCTTTAGCATCCTCATTGCTGCTAAACTTACCTGCGAATACACGATATACTTTTTCACCTTTCAGAACAGTTTGTTTCGTCCAGCCTTCCGGAATCTGTTCAGCCTTTTTTTTCGCATTTCGGTAATCCTGATAGCTGGCAACCTGCACCGTGTAAGTCGCCTTTTTGATGTCATCGATATCCGGATTTTTGTGTTCTCCCGCCACATACAACTTCACTGAAGCTGTTCCAGCCTGAATCATATCAATCTTTTGAGCTGCTGCCTTGGAAAGGTCGATGATCCTATCTTTTGCAAAAGGACCTCTGTCATTAATTCGCACCTCCACCTGTTTGCCATTTGCTAAATTTTGTACCAATACGATGGTACCAAATGGTAAGGTTCTGTGCGCAGCGGTGAGTTTGCCCGTGTCAAATATTTCGCCGTTAGCAGTCTTTTTCCCATGAAAACCAGGTCCATACCAACTGGCTACACCAGAATCAATCAACTGTTTACCAGCATCGAAATCTCTTACTATCGGTTTAAAAGACTGACAAGAAACGGAGAGAATCAATAATAACAATACGACATTGAATCTGATGATATACTTATTCATCTGGCGAAGATAAGTAGTAATCGAAAGTGTTTTCAAATTGCTTTTGAATTTGTTTGTTTCCTAAATTACCCAGCGATCCCAAATGCACGTGGTTTAGATTTTCCGGTGCAGTATAGTCTCCCTGAGCGATCCTTTCACCTACTTCCTTGTAGGCATCCCGAAAAGGCATACCGTCCAAAACCAGCTGGTTTACCAATTCAACGCTGTACATATCTGCATATTTTTCGTTGCTGGCAATTGATTGATCTACGCTAATGTTCTCCAGCATACTGATCGACATTCGCAAGCAATCTTTGATCGTTTCAAATGCCGGAATAAAACTTTCTTTTGTTACCTGCAGATCTCTGTGATAGCCGGAAGGCAGATTGTTCAGTACCATTGTAAGCTCCACTGGTAATGCCTGTAATTTGTTGCACTTGGCCCGAACCAACTCAAAACCATCGGGATTCTTTTTGTGCGGCATAATACTGGAACCAGTAGTGAATTCATCCGGCAAGGTTAAAAAACCAAAATTCTGTCCATTATAAAGACACACATCCATGGCGAGCTTTGACAAGGTGGCTGCTACTACCGATACGGCGATTGCTGTAGTCTTTTCCATTTTCCCCCGAGTCATCTGCGCA
>JBCBHL010000027.1:0-34523 GCA_038525605.1 Bacteroidota bacterium | reverse complement strand
ATATTCGAAAGAATTTCGGTTTTGAATCCTACCTGAGTATCAAAGACAAAGAGCAAGTGTATCTATTTAACTACCGGGAATATGATCACAAAAGAGGTAAAACAGCAAGCTTTGAGCTGGTAGGAAAGAGGGACTTTCTAAGAAGTGTAAATAATTGGTTGCTGAACAAGGTTGGTTCTAACGATCGGTTTTAGTGATGCAAAACACAAGAGTGTTTATTTTACAGAGGTAATAGACATTATCACGTTAAGTTTTGTATTGATAAATTTTCGATGTTGTAACTGTCAAACTTTATAATTTTGAGAAATGATGAATTAAATTTCAAAAATTCAACTAATACTCCAATTAAAAGTATGCATGATAAATCTGTCGTGATAACCTTTATTATAAAACTGAATAAAAAGTCAAATTTACAAAACGTTTGGCTTTACTACATTTATTATTAATATGGAGTTTTCGATGCTGGACTTAGTGGTGCTATTTGGCCTGATGCTAAGCATTTTTCTGGTGCTTCTGATAGTGGTGTCCAAATCATTTCGCAGCGATGTGCATTTGTATTTTGCATTGGCTGTTGTCTCCTTAAACCTCAGCCTCGCAGTGACCTGGTTTGAAAATTCCGTTCCGGAAAACGGTATCATGGAAATCATCAGCTGGCCCTATTTGTTTCCGGCCGCTTACTTCGTCTATTTTCTGAAATCTATCAAACACCCTGTTGCCAAAAATAAGCTCATTTGGCTGGTATTACTGCCTTGCGTCGTTTTGTCAATTTTCCAGATCACAGACTTCATATTGGATGTCGACATCATTGACTGGCTCGCCAACGAAAATGATGAGCGATACGAAATGATCATTGAGTTGATCGGCTTCCTCATGATTCCCTATTCACTTGCTTTGATCGGATATTCCTATTTCCGGATTAGAAAGTCGCAAGGTCTGTTCCCAAAAGAGAAAAAGTGGTTGCTTTTCAACAGCCTTTCTATTTTAGTCTTTTTAGTCATTTGGCTATTCTCAGATTTGATTAGTGAAGTACTGGAATTTGAATTGTGGGAATATGTATTAGCTGCGCTGGGAATGTTTCTGGCAGTTACCACTTATCAGGGTGTTCATCAGCTCAATATTTTTGAACAAAGAAGACAATTGTCTGAAATCGGAGGAAGAAAACCCGGAACCACCAACGGCTCTTCAAACGCAACGGATCGGACTCCTAAAAAGCAGCAGAAAAAAATTGAAAAAATAAAGTCACTCATGATTGACGAAAAGCTGTATCTAAACCCTGACTTATCGCGCTATTTGATCGCTGAAAAACTTGATTTAAGTGAAGGTTATCTAAGTGAACTCATCAACAACTCACTGAATACGAATTTCAATGATTACATCAATGATTTTCGTGTCCAGCATGCCATCGAAATGTTTCAGGACCGTAATTATGATGTCTTTTCTATTGAGGCAATTGGCCATGATTCCGGCTTCAAAACGAAAAGTGTATTTTATTCCGCTTTTAAGAAAGTAACCAATAAAACGCCCGGAGCTTATAGAAAATCACTGAATTTGTCCTGATTTATAGAAATACTGACATATTCAAACTCCCTTTTTCTACAAATCAATACGTCGCTCAACAGATACACGTTACTTAGCATATTTAACAAAGCATATAACCTATGATTTTTAGTTTGAATAAAAAGCTTCAATATCTGCTAAGCAATTTGCTATTGATTGCGGCAATACTGACCTGCCTGCTGGTTGTTGGTTGCAGCGAGGATGACGTACAGCCTAAGCCTCCAAGTACCTCACTGAACAAAATAATGCCATTGGGCGCTTCCCGGGTAGAAGGAGCCAGACCGGAATTTGAAAGTTTTCGGTATGAGCTCTGGAAACTGCTGGTGGAAGGTGGTTGGGATTTTGACTACATCGGTAGTCAGACGGACGAAACTTCGTACAGCAACTTTTCAAATATGACCTTCGATACTGATCATGAGGGCAGAGGTGGCTGGACATCAGATCAGATCCTGGAAGGCATAGAAGGATGGTTGGATGCAGTAGGGAATCCCGATATTGTATTGTTCAGTTCGCCTGGCGGAAACGACATTTTAAACGGTGTTTCGTCTGTCGATGGGGCCGTGTCTAACGTGAATGCGATCATCGATATTCTGCAACAAAGAAATCCCAACGTGACGATTATCATCGAAGAGCTGGCTCCCGGAAAAAGCAGTTTCATGACCGCACAGTTTACTGCCAACTTTATGGCCATGCAGGAAGAGGTCAGATCCATTGCCGTTGCACAAACAACCTCTACATCGCAGGTACTTACCGTGGATATGTTTACTGGTTTCGATGATTCGCTATTGGCTGATGATGTACATTACAATGAAGCCGGAGCGAAGTTTATTGCTGATCGTTATGAGGCTGTTTTAAAAGACGTCTTAAAAATCGAGTAATTTTTCATCACCGCTCAACGATGGCTATCTTCAAAGATGCAGACCCGGATAGCAACTACTATAGGCTTCCGGGTTTGTTTTTCGAATCACAAACAGTGCACATATGTGCTTATTCAGCCAGGTAATGAATAAATTCGCAGATGCAACTATTCGACCTGCCTTTCGATCATAGCAAAAACCTGCTTCCCTTCGACGGAATCGTCAATTATTACGGACGCATATTCAATTTTGAAAAATCAAATGCATATTATCGGTTGCTATTAGAAGGTTTAGACTGGAAGAATGATGAGGCGATTATTGCAGGAAAGAAAATAGTGACTAAAAGAAAAGTGGCGTGGTATGGAGATCAGCCATTTGACTACACGTATTCAAAGACTACCAAATCGGCACTGCCCTGGACGGAAGAATTACACAAACTAAAAGCTTTTGTAGAAGAGAAATCCGGAGAATCTTTCAATTCCTGCTTGTGCAATTTGTATCACTCGGGAGAAGAAGGTATGGCCTGGCACAGTGATGCTGAATCAACTCTGAAAAAGAATGGAGCCATCGCTTCTGTAAGCTTTGGAGCGGAAAGGAAATTTGCTTTCAAACACAAAGAATCTGGAGAAAAAGTAGCGCTGACTTTGGAACACGGTAGCTTGCTGATCATGACTGGAACTACCCAATCTCACTGGTTGCACCGATTGCCGCCCACAAAACGAATCCATCAACCGAGGATCAATCTGACCTTCAGAACGATTGAATATTGAAGTGGACAAAAGCATCCGGTTAATTGCTTTTTTGATAAAGTATTATTCTTTTTGATCAGTAACAACATCAATTTTAAAAATGTTAGTTTAAATCAAATTCATTGAAAATTTGTCTATTTTTAATAGGTTAAGCTAAATTTTGAATTTCCTGTTACAACACGCCGCTTTTAGTATTTGCTGAGGAAAAATAACAGACCTCCATTTATTTCTAAACCCGAGATGCTGACTATTAAGTTATGGCTAAGTACCTATTCATTACATTCGCTGCAATCATATCATTTGGTTTAAAAGCCCAAATCGGCAATAAAGGCGTTCCTGCTATTCGGAATTACACCTCTCAGATGTACAAAGCGGGCGCTTATAATTGGGATGTTGAAATCAATGAAGACGGTAAAATGTTATTTGCCAACAGCTACGGCCTACTCGAATTTGATGGCTTCAATTGGATGCTCGTTCTTCAGCCGTCTAACAAGACCATGATCCGTTCAATCCTAAAGTCTACAGATGGCACTACGTATCTGGGCGCACAAAATGAATTCGGATATATCAAATCATTTCCGAATGGTCAAAATCGTTACAGGTCACTTTCGTCTCCGATCACGGATGATGAAAAAAGCTTCAGTGACGTTTGGAAAATATTTGAAACGGAAGACGGTATCTGGTTCCTTACCGGGGAATCCGCTTTTTTATACAATGAGAATGCTATCGAAATCATTCGATCAGATAATACCTGGAGAAGCTTCAGTCAGGTCGGCAATACAATTTTGGTTCAGGACAGCAACCTGGATATCTATGCGATTGCAGAAAAACAGATCAGTAAAATAATCGACAGGGAATCCATCAACCACGCCAAAGTAGTTTCGGTATTGGAAGAGAAGTCGGATCGCTGGGTTTTTGTATCGGAAAGTAAGGGTCTTTACTCCTACGACATCAAGGATAAGTCTTTTAGACAACTCTATTCAAATCCAATAATAGAGGAAAACAAAGTTTTCGAAGTTCAAAAATTAAGAGATGGCTACCTTGCTATTGGAACCATCGGTGGCGGGCTGATTATTCTGGATAAAAATTACATCCCGGTCCAGCATATCAACAAACAAAATGGTCTGCAAAGCAATGCGGTACTCGCGACGGGAACAGACCAGGCCGGTAACTTGTGGGTAGCCACTGATATGGGACTTGATTATGTCGAAACCGCCACTCCGCTATATCAAATTGATGATTTCCATCAGGTAGAGGGTGCAGTACACGCCATCAAAACTGTGGGTAATGAACTATTTGTTGGTACAAATGTGGGCCTGTTTTCCAGCAGATGGAATACTTATGAAAACCCATTACTTCCTCAGCTGAATTTTGAAAAAACCGAAGGCCTTTCCGGACAGGTTTGGAATCTCTATGAAATTGCAGGCTATCTATACGTCTGTCATCAGGATGGTTTATTCAGGCTGGAGAACGACAAGCTTGTAAAAGTTTTTGATGCTACCGGAGCGTGGTGTTTGACCAGGTTAAATCAGTCTGCCGATTACCTGCTTGGAACGTATGAAGGCATCTATTTGCTGACGATCAAAAACGGAAAACTATTCGTGAAATGGAAAACATCGGGTTTCAGTGAAACCAGCAGGGTGCTGGAAATAGATGAAAATGGCGATATATGGATGGCTCACGGTTATAAGGGAATTTTTCGACTGAAGATCAGCCCGAATCTGAAATCCTTTAGTCATGTCCGGCTATACACCAGTGACAGTGGCTTCCCTAGCAGTTTATTCATCAACCTGTTCAAAGTTAAAAACAAAATCATATTCGGTACAGAGAATGGAACTTATCAATTTGATGAACTATCTAACTCCATGAAACCTGCCACAGAATTTACGCAGATTCTAGGGTCGGATGAACATATTCGTTATTTAAAAGAGGATCCGGAAGGGAAAATCTGGTTCATCAAAGGTCAGGACATGAGTGACAAGGTAGGTGTGATTGATTACTTTGAAAACAACAAGTATGAGCTTACTATCACTCCTCTTCAAAAACTGCGCGGTAAACTCAACCCGGGTTTTGAATGTATTTACTTTTTGGAGAATTCATCTTTATTATTCGGTACCAAAAACGGACTAATCTACTACGATCAACGCCATAAAAGAAACTATAACAAAGTATTTGAAACGGCTATTACCGAAGTGAAACTATCATTCAATGACTCGCTGATATATGGTCAGCCACCAATTGATCAGCAACCATTTTTCGCTGACCTGGATCGACAAGCTGATTTTTCGAGTGAATTCAACTCCCTTAGTTTTAAGTACTCTTCAAATTTTTACGAAGACCCTGAAAAAATCCTTTACAGCACTTTCCTGGAAAATCACGATGAGTCCTGGTCGGATTGGTCAACTCAAAATATCTCCGAGTATGTAGCGCTAACGCCCGGTAATTACACTTTTTATGTAAAATCCCGAAACATTTTCGATAATGAAGGGGAGTTAGACACATATCATTTTACCATTTTACCTCCGTGGTATCTAACATCTTTTATGAAATTTGCTTATATACTTTTCCTGATAGTCATTCTGATTTTAGTCATTTACTATTTTCGCAAAATACTGTTCAAAAGAAATTTATATCGTCAGTTAAATGATGACAATCACCTGCTCGATCGGGAGGAGGATCAGTTGATAGCTGAAAAAGAGTCGATCATTTTACAGAATCAGAAACTAGTCACTGAAATTGCCATTTCGCACTCAAAACTGGAAACCCTCAGCACCGAGTTGGCATCTTCTACGATGATGATCACACAAAAAAATGAAGTGATGATCAAAGCAAGAGATCAGCTGCATGCATTGATTAAAAAAACGAAAGCATCGAATAAGAAAATAATTGACGGGGTGATTAATATGATTAGTGTGGATGTTGAAGCTGATAAAGACTGGCAACAATTTAAGTTTCACTTTGATAACGTTCATGGCAATTTTTTGGAAAGGCTAAAAGGCGAATATCCTAACCTTACTTCAAAGGATATGCAGCTGGCAGCCTATTTGAGGTTGAACCTGTCTTCTAAAGAAATCGCACCTATGATGAGCATAACCGTCAGAAGTGTGGAAGGGTGCCGATATCGATTGCGAAAACACCTTGGACTAAGCAGCTCTGTCAACCTAAGCGAATTCATACTTCGGTATTGAAAGGCCACCAGGAATATTTTACATGGCGCAACAAAAAACACTTTGACTATGCCTGTCAAAAAGCTGTTATTAATTTATCTGTAGCAGATAGCTCTTTGTCTTATAATGATTGCGCAATTATTGAAGCAAACACCTGACTATAAGAGGCTTAGAGGCCAAAACACAAAGGGTACGTATTTTTTATGTAGTCCAATGAAAACGTGTGAATTTTTTGTGTAGTGACATTTTTCAGGGTTTAAATCCGATGGAGTATTCTTAAGGATCTAAATCTAAACTTACCTAAAATATGAAAAATATATTGATATCGAGCATGCGGATAGCACTGCTTTTTGTCGCTTTGCTATCGGCATATGTATCCCACGGACAAATCACTCCGGTGGGTAGTGGCAGTTACACCAACAGTTTTCCGGGTGTAGATGTAGCCGGAAGAAATGGTTTTCCATCAGGTTTGCCGGGACTTTCCGGAATAGCTGCGACAAAACCCGTTCCTACCAACGACTGGTGGTCCGATTTGATCAAAAGAGATCACGGTGGAAAAGCATTTAATTACCCGCTTTCATTCAAATCCAAGCCAACGGGCATTGTTGTCAACTATACCATTCCACTGGCTTCACGCCCTAATGAATACAGAGAACCCATTAGTGCGGTTGATGCAATCGTAATAGGCGTTGATGGACTATCAGCCGCTGAGTCTACAGCGTCAGACCATTCAGACTGGAGTGTCACCATGAACTGGGATGACAGATTCAATGCTACGATGCTCATCGGTTCACCTTTTGTATATTTTGAGAAAAATAATGCTGGAGACCTTGCTAAAGTGGATGTGAGTTTCAATCCGAGTGGTGTTTCAATAGATGGTAATAAACTCATTATCACCAATAACATGAACAACGCCAACTACGTTGTTTTTGCCCCTTCAGGCGCCACCTGGACCAATAACAACGGTTCATATACTTCCACTTTGAATGGTAAAGACTACTGGTCGATGGCCATGTTACCCCCTGGTACTGATGTCAGTACAGCCATCGCGTCTTATGAAAGTTATGCTTACGTCTTTCCCGCTTCGACGACTGCAGACTGGAATTATAACGAATTCGCAGGTGCTTTAAAAACAACCTTCACTGTCACAACTGATGTGAAGGAGGGAACAGAGAGTACCTTTCTGCAAGGGCTATTGCCACACCAGTGGGACCGACTGGCAGCAGAATCACCGCAACCTGCCGGTCCGGAATATCCATCAGTGAGAGGAACTATCAAAACACTTGCGTCCAATACCTTTACTGTTGAAAATACCTTCAGCGGTATCCTTCCCACCTTACCTGAGCTAGGGAGATACAGCAACACCTATAATCCGGGTGAGTTAGCCAGTAAAATCAGTCAAATCAAAAATGATGGCCTGGCAGAGTTCACTGATTCATACAATGAGGGCCAGAGCATGAATCGTTTGGTTCAAACCGCCAGAATTGCGGATCAGCTAGGAGATATTGAATCCCGTGATGCCTTACTCAACACCGTACAAGCGCGTCTGGAAGACTGGCTGACCGCCGAAAGCGGGGAAGTTTCTTTTTTATTTTATTACAATAGCGATTGGGACGCCTTAATTGGATACCCCGCAGGTCACAGACAAGATGTCAATCTAAATGATCATCATTTTCACTGGGGTTACTTTATTCATGCCGCAGCTGCCATTGAGCAATTCAGACCTGGTTGGGCAAACCAGTGGGGAGAAATGGTTAATCTGCTGGTTAAAGATGCTGCCAATCCGTCGAGAACTGATGACATGTTTCCATTCCTGAGAAATTTCAGTCCATATGCGGGCCACAGTTGGGCAAACGGTTTTGCGACGGAACCATTGGGTAATGATCAGGAATCAACCTCGGAATCTATGCAGTTTAATTCTGCGCTCATCCACTGGGGAACACTCACGGGAAATCAGGAAATCAGAGACCTGGGGGTTTACCTCTACACTACCGAGTTGTCCACTATACAGGAATATTGGTTCGATGTGGAGCAGCGTAGCTTTCAACCCGAATATGCCTATCAAATGGTGGCAAGACTTTGGGCCAGCGGATATGATAACGGCACCTGGTGGACGCAAGATGTCGCTGCGTCTTATGGAATCCAGCTATATCCTATTCATGGCGGCTCATTGTACCTGGGTCACAGACGTGATTATGTGGATCGGGTTTGGACAGAAATGACACAAAACACGGCAGTTCTCAACAACATAGCCAATGATAACTTATGGTACGACACCTATTGGAAGTTTCTGTCTTTTACTGACCCCGATCAGGCACTTGCCATGTATCAATCTTACACAAACAGAAACCTGAAATTTGGAGTGTCTGATGCGCAAACCTATCACTGGCTGCACAACATGGTAGCAATGGGACAAGTTCAAAATAACATCACTGCTGATTATCCAATTGCTGCGGTTTTTGAAAAAGCCGGCTCAAAAACGTACGTGGTACATAATTATGGAACCACCTCCAGAGTCGTCAACTTTTCTGACGGCTTCTCTCTGACTGCTCCACCTCAACGCATAACCACCAATAGAGATAGCAATATTGAAGTCACTGTGTCCAGTAGTCAGGAACAAATTGCCAATGGAGGATCCGTAAACCTGAATGCACTAGTGACAGGAACAGGCGTCACCAGTGTAGAATTTTATGCTGATGATGCATTGCTCGGAGTTGACAATTCAGCACCCTATAGCATCAATAGCGGTTCATTAAACGCCGGTTTTGTGTCAATTTATGCCAGAGCTTATTCCGGCGATGAGCAAGAGTTATCCAATGTCATCAATGTGCAGGTGGGAGATCAATTGCCTTATACAGGAACACCTGCCAACATCCCCGGTACGATTGAAGCCGCAAACTACGATGTTTTCGAAGGTGGGTTCGGACAAGGGGTGACCTATTCGGATAACAATGCATTCAATGAAGGTACCTTTAGACCGGAAGAAGCAGTAGACGCCAGCATATCAGCCAATGAAGGCGCAACAGTTGGCTGGACAGGTGGGGGTGAATGGCTTGAATATACCGTCAATGTTGCACAACCAGGAAAATACAACGTATCTGTACGGTATGCATCCGGGAATGGTGCTGGCGGAGGACCATTCTGGTTTGAAAAAAATGGCAGTCGCATCAGTCCGGAAACTACAGTCAATTCAACTGGTGACTGGGGTGCCTGGCAGACAATTGTGGTAGAAGATGTGAACCTGCTGGCCGGTGAGCAGGTGATCAGGCTTGCTTTCGGAAACGGTGGTTTTAATATCGGTAGAATGACTTTCGAATACATCGGCGTTTCTGATATTCCCGTATTAACCCAAATTAGAATTTTACCGGAAACCGTTCAGTTGACGACAGGAGAGACGTTACAATTCACAGCCACAGGGCTGGATCAATTTGGCAATGAAATAGCAGTTTCACCCAGCTGGTCAGCAACCAGTGGTAGCATTTCTTCGACAGGTGAATATCAGGCGACTACTTCAGGTCCAGTTGTTGTGACAGCACTTGCTGAGGGCATCAGCTCGGAAGTATCTTTTTCTGTTGCTGCAAATAATCAACCCATCCTAACGAGTTTGATCATTGATCCCCGGGTATCCAGTATTTACTTAAATGAAACCATACAGTTTACAGTATTGACGTTAGATCAGTTTGGCGATGAGATTTCCACTGATCTTTCATGGAGTTCAAACATTGGTTCTGTCAATCAACAGGGATCTTTCACAGGAACGACACCAGGAATTGCTACAGTCACGGCCAGCGCCGGTGGCCTATCTGTTGATGCCACTGTATCCGTGGTGGATAACTCGCCGGTTTATTGTACAGGAGGACCGGAAAATGGGGATTACACATATGCTGTTTCAGGAGATTCCAGCAATCCAACGATCACCTTTACTCCCGGCAGAAGTGGTGTCGGTGCTAATATCGTCATTCTTTACTACGGTACTAAGCCTGACGGAGGCTACCCCGGATATGTGGTGCAGCCAGGCGAAGCTTATCAGGTCAGCGCCAACGGCGGACAAACGGTCTATTTCTATTATACCTATAGCGTGCCGGAAGGCGGGGAAAGAAATACTGCGGCAAATATGCATTCATTTGAAACGGGTAATTGTAGCCAGGTGTCCCCAATACCGATGTTAAGTACAATGACGCTTACACCGGAAACAACAACAGTTGAACTCAATCAAAATGTATTGTTTTCAGTCTTAGGGTTTGATCAATTCGGAAACCCTTTTTCTGTCAACCCAACCTGGTCAGCTAATGGCGGAACGATCAGTAATTCCGGGGATTTCAGTAGTAGTGTAGCAGGTACATTTGTTATCACAGCCATCGATGGCAATATCAGTGCGACAGCATCAGTTACTGTCAATGCCGCTGCTACTTCCAATTGTACTATAAATGCTGCTAACGGCGACTATAGTACGGAAATATCCGGTTCAGCATCTAATCCAACGATGAAATTCATACCCGGTCGGCCTGGCGTTGGTAACGGCATTGTGATTCTATACTACGGAACAAATCCAGATGGTGCCTATCCTGGTTATATCGTCCAACCCGAAGAAGCTTATCAAATCAATGCCAATGCGGGACAAACCGTTTATTTCTATTACACCTACAGCGTGCCTGAAGGAGGGGAACGAAATACCTTTCAATCGAAAGAATCCTTTGTGGTTGGCGCATGCCAGCAAAGTACGGCCGGAAGACAGGAATCTCAAATGGACGATTCTTTTTTCGATGCTATCAGCGTATTACGAAAAGGTCTGAATATATTTCCTAATCCAGTGAAGGGAGTGCTCAATATAAACCTGGATAGTGAAGCAATTTCATCCGTTAAAATTCTCACAATCACTGGTCAGGTGAGGAGAGAAGAGTTGGGAGAGAACGGGTCTCATTCAATTGCTGTATCGGTCACAGATCTGGCAGCAGGCACTTATTTGATTGTTTTAAGAACAATCGATGATCAGGTTATTTTCGATAGGTTTATCAAAGAATAGCAATCTGGCGGTTACCTTTTAAGGAGTAACCGCCAATTCCCACTGTTTAGAAAGCAAAATTTGCAAGGAAATCAACCTGAATTTAATTGGAGCCGAAAAAGATTTGTTTATTTGTAGTAACTGTAAAGACTACACAATCAAGCTGATCGATTACGTTAATTAAAAATCATGGCAGAAGAATTCAACGCAGAAAACCTCACCCCGGAGGAACTGGCAAAACACCTGAGAAAACCTGATGGTGAAACCGGCAAAATTATCGGGCTTGAGATGAATAAAGGCAACAAACACATTTGTCTCAACTCCTACAAAGTGCTAAGTCCGGCAAATGGACAATATATCCTGGAAATCGGTATGGGTAATGGTTTTTTTGTGAAAGACCTGTTGTCGATGGCTGACAGCCTGATGTACACGGGCGTGGATTTTTCATCTACTATGGTGCAAGAGGCAAGACAAGTGAATGAGGGTTTGATCAAATCAGGTGTTGTAGGCTTCAAAGAAGCCTCCATCGATGAACTGCCTTTTCCGGATAACTTCTTCGATTGCATCACCACTACCAATACACTGTATTTCTGGCCCAATCCGGAGGAAAACACCGACGAGTTACTTCGTGTATTGAAACCAAAAGGTAAATTATTGATTGCCTATAGATCCAAAGAATTTCTCGATCAACTGGCATTGGCTGAGCACGGTTTCACTAAGTATGAAAGTGAAAGTGTTGAAAACCTGTTGGAAAATGCAGGTTTCAATAAGGTTTCTACAGCTGAAATCACCGAACCGGAGTTGGAATTTGATGGCAAAAAACTATCAATGACCGGGTTTTATACAATGGGGTTTAAAGGGTGATATTCAAGTATTTATATGGATCAGGAAAAGGTAGATTACATCTTTAATTACTTTGGCAAGCTGATGACAGATCATGAAGCAAGGGCATGGAGACATTATTCATCTGAATTTAAACTCACACATGGAGGAAAAAAGGAAGCAAATGAGCGTATGAGAAACTTCTATTTAGAAAGAGGTTTGATCACTAATGATCTCGAAGTAACGAAATTGCTGGATAATGGATTTGATAAATTCAAAGAAAATGTAGTCAAAAGGATATTGAATCAAAACCCGGATAAAGTATATTTCAACCTTTGCCCTAACTGTAGTAAATTGGCTAGAACTCCTCTGGCCAGACAGTGCAGGTACTGCGGATATGACTGGCATTGAGAAATGAAAAACATTGCTAAAAACATATTGCTAGGAGTGGCTACTGGTGATGCACTTGGAGTTCCTTTCGAGTTTTCGACCAGAGAAGCGATGCTCAAAAACCCGGCTACCGATATGATCGGTTTCAAAGTCCATAATCAACTACCGGGAACCTGGTCTGATGATAGTTCTATGACTTTCTGCCTGGCAGAAGCCTTATTAAAAGATTATAATTTATCTCGTGTAGCACAAAACTTCATTAATTGGAAAAATAGCGCCTACTGGAGTGCCAGAGGTACCGTTTTTGACATTGGCATGACTACCAGCAGAGCTATATCAAGACTGGAAAAAATCATATCAAAAAACAATGCGGAAGATTTCAGCCTCCTCAGATACGAAGCAGAGGAATACGATAACGGAAACGGGTCTCTCATGCGAATTCTACCCTTAATATTTGAGACATATGGAAAGGAATTACAATCTCAGTTTGAAATCATTTGGGCCAATTCTTCCCTTACTCACCGACATATCAGAGCTGCTATGGCTTGTATGATATATCTAAAGATGGCAGAAAACCTGATAAAGACACAAAATAAGATTCAGGCATATCAGCAAACAAGAAATGAAATCAATCAATTATGGGATCTGATGAATTTTGCAGCAGCAGAAAGAGAAAATTTTAAAAGAGTAATTCAAACAGATATTACCAGCTACCAGGAAAAAACGATCATGTCTGGAGGATATGTAATTGAATCACTGGAAGCAAGCCTATGGTCATTGTTAATTACAGACTCATACGAATCGGCAGTATTGAAATCTATCAATCTGGGTCACGACACTGATACGACAGGCGCAATAACTGGTGGTCTTGCGGGAATCTACTATGGGTGGCAAAATATTCCCCAATATTGGATTGTTAACCTTGCTCGTTTGGAAGACATTTTAGATCTTGGAGATAAGCTGGATGAAAAATATAGCTTTTGAAATACCAACAAAATGAAACAACTACTTATCACTTTATTAATAACTGGTATTAGTCAAATTGCCTTCACTCAAAACACAGACTATCAAAACCTGGTTAGTTCTGCCACCAAACTTTATGAATCCAGGGATTATCAGAAATCCACTGAGGTTTTTGAAAAAGCTTTTCAAATAAAGCAGAGTGAAAAAACAGACCTCTACAATGGGGCATGTTCTGCAGCCTTGTCAAATAATGTAGATTTAGCCTTTCAATGGCTGAAACTGTCCATTGAAAATGGTTATGATAATCCGGATCACCTGTCAACAGACCCTGATTTGGTGAGTTTAAGGTGTGACAGCAAGTGGAACGATTTTCAACAGCAAGCAAAAAAGAATAAAAAAGCAAGCGAAGAGGCCCTTGACCAGGCTTTTAAAAACGTAAAGCAGGCTATAAAAGAAGGCAATGTTGACAAGTTTTGGCAAATGGCCAATGAAACATTCAAAAGCAAAAATTCGAAAGAAAAACTATCGAAAGAACTTAATGACATCAGAAAGGTAATTGAGTTTAACAAAATTGCTAATCTAAAAGAAGTAAGGGTCAGACAGTCTGTAAACAATCTGTATGTCAATGGGAAAGTCTCCAAAACGTGGCATAATGAATACAAAGTCTTTCCAAACTTGTTCGGGGAAGAAACAAAAATTTGGATTGCAAGAGGAGCTGGCAAGACCTCTTTTGAGTTTAAACTTCAGCAGGAGGGTGATTCATATTCAATCGTCGATTTTAGCTACAAGCCTGCATTCATTCAGACTGAAAAGAAACTTGAAGACCAATTGAATGAATTCTTAAATGATGATCAGGCATATTCCTCCACCGTGGTGATCAGAGTCAAAGAGAAGTTTCTGAAATTGAGTGGCTTCAACGACGTGAATAAAGACGACTTAATCAATATCTTTGGCAATCCGCAAAAAGTCGAGTCTAAAATTCCCGAAAACGAGCTCATCACCAATGAAGTATATGGCCTTTCAGTCTCCAGAGTTGTCACTCGGGATAACCCCAATCCTGGCATAGATGACTTTTTTAATTCAACCAAGATCAATGTAATTAGTACTTGTCAAATCTTGTTTTCCCTGAAAAACCAATATGTGATTTTCATTACCGAAGAAGGTTATGAGGTTTACAATAACATCGACAGAAAGCAACTGAAGGCATTTTTACAACAACACATTCAAAATCAGTTGTTGTAGGGTGCTGGTATATATTGATTAATAGTCCGACCCTGTATGCTAAATGTTATTTAAATGAAATTCATCAGACATTATCACGTTAAGTTTTGTATTGATAAATTTTCGATGTTGTAACTGTCAAACTTTGTAATTTTAAGGAATTATTCCTCCTACCTTCGTTCGCAGGAGGCTTCTGAAGGCGAGGCGTTGAAAGCTTCGGCGGATAAGAGAATTAAATATAAAGATCAACTAATAGTTCACTTGAAAATGTGCATCATAAATCTGTTGTTATAACTTTTATTATCAATTTAGAAAAAGCTTCGTAAATACCATGAAACAACTGATTATCACCCCACTCTTAATATTCATCTGTCAGGTTGCATTTGCTCAAACAATATATCAGGATAGCGTTTTTACGGAAGTTACTATTACTACCCATACTTACCGTGACACACTTCAATTCGATTATTATATGGCTGATGATAATCACCAAAATGTACCACTAATCGTATTGGTTCACGGCGGTGGCTTTGTTGGTGGTGCCCGCAACAGCGACGACATGGTCCATTTTGCCAAACGACTTGCTCATCGCGGATATGCAGTTGCATCCGTATCATACAGACTAACAATGGTAGGAATAGGATTTGGCTGTGATGTTGCCCGAAATGCCAAGATTCAAGCGATTAATGATGCTTCCTATGACATTGAGCTGGCAGTGAAATACCTCATCGAAAACAGTAAAACTTTCAATTTTGATCAGAGCAAAGTGGTTTTGTTGGGTTCCAGTGCAGGAGCAGAAGCGGTATTAAATATGGTGTATGTCAGAGAACAAAAGGCTTTCGATTTCAACTATGCCGGCATCATCAGCCTGGCAGGTGCAATTGTTACTTTAGACCACATCGACAGCAAAACAGCCATTCCTTCTCAGTTTTTCCACGGAACCGGAGATGAGTTGGTACCTTATCAAATCGCTCCACATCACTATTGCCAGATTACCGACAAAGGATATATGATGCTCCACGGTTCAAAAGCCATTGCTGATCGCCTGAAAGGCTTGGGCAAATCTTATTATCTCTATTCCGTCTCCGGTGGATCACATAGTTGGGCAACTTTGCCAATGACCAAATGCCTGGAAGAAATCACCGATTTCATGGTGAATGATGTCATCCGGGTCAAATCAGTCCGGCAAACGGAGCGGATGATTAGTGAGTAACTATAAGATTTCATTGATCATATTGGTTTGTTGCATTGGCCTGATAATTATCGTACTTTAGAATATCTACATAAACGAACCTATGAAAAAGATAGCGCTACTCATCCTGCTGATACTTCCATTTACCCTAAATGCACAAAACCTAGTTGGCGCCTGGGAAAGAACGTTTACGTCCCCGGAAGGTGATACCCTTAAAAATGTGGTGATTTTTGCAGATGGCTATCAGGTGGCAACCACTTTTCATGCCTCTACAGGAGAATTCAGAAACACCAACGGAGGTAGCTGGTCGCTCAATGGCAATATGATGACTGAAACAATAGAGTTCGATTCCAAAAACCCTGGTAGAACAGGCAGTGAAGTCAGTTTTGAGATAAAGGTAAGTGAGAAGCAACTGGAACTCGTCGATCATAAAGCAATTTGGACCAAAATTGATAATGGGAAACCCGGCAAACTACAAGGTGCCTGGCTGATGTCAGGCAGAGTCAGGAATGGTGAAACCCAAAGCCGCGATACCAACAGGCCCAGAAAAACCATGAAGATATTATCGGGAACACGCTTTCAGTGGATCGCCTATAACACCGAAACGAAAGAGTTCAAAGGCTGTGGCGGTGGCACTTACACAACGGTAAACGGTAAGTATACTGAAAACATAGAGTTTTTCTCGCGCGACGATTCAAAAGCAGGACTTAGCCTAATGTTTGATTTTGAATTAGCTGATGACAAATGGCAACACAAAGGACTTTCAAGCAAGGGAGATCCAATTCATGAAATCTGGAGTGTGAGGGATTGATCCTTAAATCAGGTTCCAAGCCAGTGAATTTAAAGCCTTATCGGAAAGTTAATGGTGAATCTAAATTGAATAAATGAAAGATAACTTTTCGTTACAATCAAATCAATATGCACGATTCAGGCCTTCTTATCCTGATGAAGTATTTGAGTTTCTCCTTTCAAGAATACCTGGCAAACAGCATGCATGGGATTGCGGAACAGGCAATGGTCAGGTTGCTAAAAAGTTATCACAATACTTTGAAAGATTATTCGCAACAGATATCAGTCAGGCTCAAATTGATAATGCTCACCATGAGGATAACATAGAATACAGCATTCAACCTGCAGAGCACACAGATTTTCAAAATAGATTTTTCGATTTAGTGACCGTTGGACAAGCTGTTCATTGGTTTGATTTTGAGCGATTTTACAAAGAGGTATATCGTACCGCTAGAGAAGGTGCACTTATTTGTATTTTAGGTTATGGCAAAATCGAAATATCACCAGCAATAGATGAGGTCATCAATGATTTTTACCATCATGTGATCGGAAAGTATTGGGACAAAGAACGAAGGTACATTGATGAGCAATACAGAACAATTCCATTTCCTTTTGAAGAAATATCCGTACCACAATTTGACAATGTACATCACTGGGATTTTAAACACCTCATTGGATATATCAACACATGGTCAGCTGTCAAACACTTTATCAGGCAGAATGGGAAAAACCCGGTGGATAAACTTGAAACGAGACTGAAACCACTTTGGACAACAGAAACTAAAGTTGTGAAATTTCCGGTTTTAATCAGGGTAGGAATCATCAGACACAAAGAGCAGTAAAGACCTTTAGGTTATTCAAACCTGCAGGATGGCCGGTTAACAATCAAAACTGCCTCCATTATCGCCTGGCTCTAAGACATTTCATTATTACAAATCAAACTCAAGGATAGCAGCCATCAACAAACACAATCGAAATCAATACCACAGCAGTTTGCAAAAAAAGGTACAATCAATTAGATTAGGTATTGCATATCTCTGACTAATCACCTTAAGATCGACCTACTTTTTGATCTTAACAGGCGAAATTTTTTGACGATGACATTTTACGAAGAAAAAATAAAAGAAATTAAGAGCAATTGCTTTTCGAATGATAAACAGATAGAAACTGTGAAGCAAACGCGGCATTTCATTGACAACAACTTTGAGAAAGACCTGAAGTTAGATTTATTATCACACATCCGTTTCACCTCCAAGTTTCACTTGCAACGACTTTTTAAAAGATATTACGGGCTAACACCCAGGCAGTATTTGATTGACAAACGCATCGAAAAAGCCAAGGAGAACTTAAAAAATGGCATGTCGGTAACCGAAACATGCTTTGCCGTTGGCTTTGAAAGTCTGGGGTCTTTCAGTAAACTCTTTAAAATTAAAACGGGAAAATCACCCAGAGCATATCAAAAAGAGCAAGTTTCGAGAAGCAAATGAACTTCAGAGTGCTAAACTTTGGACATTTAATAAAATAAAAGAAACATGAAAGTTACACTGATGAGTATTCCGGTAATGGACCAGGAAAAAGCACTTAGTTTTTACACCGAAAAACTTGGCTTCATTGTCAAAAAAGATGCACCTCTTGACGGAGGGCATAGATGGATTACCCTGGTTTCTCCGGAATGGCAAGACGGCCCTGAACTGGTTTTGGAACCTGCTCCGTTGCACTTCGAACCAAGTAAAGTTTTTCAGGATGCTTTGATGGATGCTGGTATACCTTGGACTCAGTTTGATGTAGACAGTGTAGATGCTGAGTATGAAAAACTGATAAGAATGGGTGTGGAATTTAGTGTAAAACCTACTGAAATGGGGACAGTGAAATTTGCCGTATTTAACGATACCTGTGGAAACAATATTCAAATTGTGGAAACACTGTAACCGTTTCAATAAAGAGTGTTTCATCGGATTCTCGAATCCCTAATTTGAAATTATAGCAAAATCGAGGGATTTTATTCATAGTAATCCGACATTGAAAAATTCAGATATTAATTACCGAAAAACTGTCAGTAAACAGTTTAACATAACAATTTCTACCATGAAATATTTTTTAGCACCACTACTTTTCACAATTATCATATTCAGCTGTGCCGACCCCAGTCAGGATAAACAGTTCCAGCAAGAATATGCAGCCCTGCAAGCGCAACTCGATAGCCTGAAGCAAAACGCAGTTAGCCTACCACTTCCTGATAAGACAATCGCCACTTTTCTAACCTTCCAGGAAAACAATGCTGAAGAGGCCATGAATTTTTACGTGAGCTTATTTGAAAACTCCAAAATCCTCGATGTGCAAAAACATGGAAATGACGGGCCCGCAAAGGAAGGGTCTATTTTTGTTGCCACTTTTGAGTTGAACGGAAACAGATTTATGTGCAGTGACAGCTACATCAAACATGAGTGGGATTTCACTCCAGGAGTATCAGTTTGGGTGGATTGTAAAACTGATGATGAAATTGAAACATTGTCAGCAAAACTTTCCGAAGGTGGAAGTGTGCTGATGCCAATCGGAAACTACGGTTTCAGCACGAAGTTTACCTTTATCGAAGATCGGTTTGGTGTTTCCTGGCAATTGAACTTGCAGTAGTTTGTCGACCTTTTGCACTCCTGAGATTTTTATGTTACTCATTAAATTTAAAGGCTTATAACTATTCAATCAATGAACAGGCACACTATAAATACAACATTTGCCTTTGGCAATTAGTTGTAACCCAAACTTATTCATTGGTACGACCATCTGTCACAGTTGATTACTAATTCATTCAAAATCGGCAGATCATGAGTAACATTCAATTCAAAACTGTACTATTATCGCTATTTACTCTGTACTTTTTCGGAAGCCTTTCGGCACAGGTTACTGTGGAAAAAGTAGCCGAAAAATGGACTTTTCTCGTTGACGGTAGTCCTTTTGAGGTGAATGGTGCTACATTCGGATACGACGAGGATGTTGCTAACTATGAGCAATATTTTAAAGAGCTGAAATATCTGGGTGTAAATACCATCAGAACGTGGGGAACTACTGAACATACCAAAAAGCTGTTGGATGCTGCTGCCACGCAAGACATCAAAGTGATGTTGGGAATCTGGATGAGACATGGCCGGCCAGGAATGGAAGCAGATGACAGTTTTGATTATCTGAATGATTCTGCAGGGAAGGAGGCGATGTACAAAAATGCCATCGATATTGTTAACCAATATAAAGAGCACCCCGCTATCCTCACCTGGGGCGTTGGCAATGAAGTATATCTCAATATTGCCACTGACGAAGAAAAGTTTGCTTATTCGCAGTTGCTGGAAAAAGTATGTTCCCAGATCAAAAAAACTGATCCGAACCATCCGGTGACCTCAGTGGAAGCCTGGACTTTCGGTCTGGACTGGTGGCCGAAATATGTGCCTTCAATCGACGTATATGGCATCAATACATATGGAGGTGGTGCATCCATTTTACCGGAAGAGTTCGCCAAAAAAGGTGTTGACAAACCTTACGTGATCACAGAGTTTGGTGTAACCGGCGAATGGGATTTGAAAGAAGATCAGAATGGAGTGATACCGGAACCTACGGATGCTGAAAAATATGACGTCATCGTAAAAGGTTACAATGAATGGGTCAAACCCAAAGCCAATTGCCTGGGCCTATATGTATTTCACTATGCGAGTGATGACAAACACATGGCTCCCTGGCTACTCACTCATTTCAGAGGAATGACACGTCCGCAGTACTGGGCCATCAGGGAGGCATATACCGGAAGATTACCCGAAAACCACGTTCCGGACATTACGACATTTCAACTTACCTTAAATGAAAGTGAGAGTGAAAAATGGATTCCGGTTCAATTAACTGTGTCTGACAAAGAAAACGAATCATTGAATGTCAATTTTTACTACAACCATCGCAAAGGCAGCAGGATTAGAAAAGATCAGATGCTCCCGATAAATGCCCGGGGAAATCTCACCGATGGATTTGAAATTCAGCTTCCTCGTGTCAGCGGCGGTATCAAAATATATGTCGCGGTACATGATATATTCAAAAATGTGGGAATTGCCACCACGTCCATCAAAGTGATAGATGAAGAGGAAGCCAAACAAAGGTTTTTACTGCCTAAAGCCGAACTGCCCTTCTACGTCTATCAGGACAATGAAAACCTACCTTATGTGATGTCAGCCTACATGGGAAATTTCAAAGACCTGAGTGTGGACTTAGACCATTCTGAAACGGTAAAGGAAGGAAAAACAGCCATCAGGATCAGCTATCAAGCCAAGGATAACTGGTATGGAATCGGTTTTGTGGACCCGGCAAATGACTGGGGAGAAATCCTGGGTGGCTATGATATTCGAGGAGCAAAGACGCTTAGTTTTTGGGCAAAGTCCAGCTACTATAACCAACGGGTAAAAGTAGGTTTCGGATTGATCGAAAAAGACAAAGCATTTCCTGATTCTGCTATCAAATTAAGAGAAGTCATGCTAACCGAGAAGTGGAAGAAATATACCATTAAGATTCGCAAGGAAGATATGAGCCATATCAGGTCAGGCTTTGTACTATTTACAGAAGGAGTGGGCATGTCACAGCAAATTTTTCTTGACGAGATCGTGTTTGAGTAGTTTTTGAACACACTTTTGAGGGAGCTATCTTTTGGCAGGTGTCTGATGTCAAAAAGTCCATGAAGAAAGTTTCAGTTTCCGTTTTAACAATTGTGCTCACTCTTTCAAGCCTCAGTTTAATCGGGCAAATCAAAAGATCAGATTTGATCGGGGAATGGCAAACCGGGAATGAGGACAGCCTCTACTACACATCAGATTCTATTACATTTCATATGGATGCCAACCACCGGTTTGATGATAAAACCTGTCATGTCTTAAACTGGCGATTGCAAAAGAGTAGTTTTAAACTGACCAATACATATTTATGTACCGAACCGGGACGACTGTGGTACTATAATGCAAAAGAAAAACTTCTGGTCAAAGAGAGAGATTTTGGTCAGGTAATTCATCTTAAAAGAAAAGGTAAGCTAATCGACCAGTTCAAGGTGATCGAACTCAAAGAAAGTAAAGTAGAACGATATCCATACGACATCAAACAATTGACTGTTCTCAGGTTTGATGATCCGGCAGATCAGAAGCTTTATCATTATGTGGACTCATTGGTTTACAAAGTTTTGAAATTTGTACCAACTCCCATAGACACGATAGCTCGCAAAAAGATCTTAGAAAATGCCGCAGCTACAATGTCGAAAATAGTAATCAGAGATCAGGTAGAAATTAATCCAAAACCATTATTGGTAATCAACGGCATTCTGTTTAATAACTATGAAGTTCTAAAACAGTTCCTTATGGTTGAAGTCATTAGTATTGATTATTTATCAAGGACAAAAGCGCCAATGCTTTGCGGCTCAAATGCCTCTAACGGCGTTATCATTATTCAACTCTCTGATAGTAGATTCCGAAAGTTTTGGAAACGAAAACAATGACTCATCTTTAGTAATCTGTTTATCCGGTTCTTCTATCTCTTTTGAATATTACTATTGCATATCCTAACTTGCTTTGATAAAAGTATAAACAATGCAGATCCAAATTCTATTCCTAATCATATTCGCCAGCTTCCTCCTTAGTTGCAGCACTAAACCTGATGTGCAAAACTCCAATCCGCTAAGTGGACTATGGTCACTGCACATCATGGAACAACGCGATTCTATTTCCGGTCAGTGGAATGAGTGGAGAGATGGCATGCAGGGCTATTTGCTTTACGGTGAGCAGGGTCACATGTCTCTTCATCTCATGACGAAAGGTTATGAAAAAACAGATTTGCGATTTCCCAATTTTTCCGATACCATCTCTATCGAAGCACTGAAACACCTCACAGGCTCATATGTCTATTTCGCAAAATACACAATCGATAAAGCCAACAGCATTGTAGAACATGCCAGAATCTCTCATTCGAACCCTGGCGACTGGAACAAGGTCGTTCGCAGAAGATTCAGCTTTCTGGGAGATACGCTGGTATTACAACCAGCAGAACAAAAACTGGCTAATTTGAGACTGAAGTGGGTCAAAAAAACTGGTGAGTAAAATTATCTTCTCATGTAAGCAAATTTAGGCACCTGGTGAAGTAATGACATTACCTTGATTACAATCGACCAGGTTTATGACAATTCTAAAGAACAAGTGAGCAATTCCAAAGTCATACTGAGACCCTTGCAATTATCCGATACATCTGTATTGGCCTCACTCGCCAATAACAAAAATGTCTCAGATAACCTGAGAGATTATTTCCCAAGTCCCTACTCGGATGCAGATGCCAAAACATTCATCGAACTCACGCAAAGTGAAAATCCACAACAGAATTTCGCCATCGTTTGCGACGATCAGTTGTGTGGTGTAATCGGTTTGATTGTCCAGCAGGACGTCTATCAGAAATCAGCTGAGCTGGGTTACTGGTTGGGTGAGCCATTCTGGGGCAAAGGGATAGCAACAGCGGCAGTGAAACAAATCACCCGATACGGGTTTGAAGACTTAAACCTCCTCAGAATTTATGCCGGCATATTCGAGTTTAATCGCGCGTCGATGCAGGTATTGATAAAAAATGGGTTTGAAGAAGAAGCGGTTTTCAGGCACGCAGTTTTCAAACATGGTAAAACCTGGAATGAGCACAGATACGCCAAGATCAAGCAATTGTGATGTTTAGGGTATCCTTAGAAAAAATTAGCAGGCTACTGTTAAAACAATACAAATCATTTTTCCGCGTAATATTCACTATATTAACCATTGATCTGTGCCCGTGTGATTACATAACAGTTGAAAACCACGAATTTTTTGCACAGAGTGTCAAGCCAAAATCAGAATTATGAAGGCAGTTTTTTTAAAGGCAATCATCGTTTTTATAAGCCTGTTCACAGGAAGTCAATACCTAAATGCCCAATCCAAAGCTGATGCCAATGCAGTAGAAAAATTCGTTCAGCAAACAATGGCCGATAACAACATCGTAGGTGGTACGGTGACTCTTTTCACACTGGAAGAAGACCTGCTTACTAAAGGATTTGGGAAAACTTCCCGTGCCGGCGAAGCAATCGATACGCATACCACTTTCAACATTGGGTCACTTACCAAATCATTCACCGGAATCGCTATTTTACAATTACGAGATGCCGGACTGTTAAATCTAAACTTACCAGTGGTAAACTACCTGCCGGCATTCAGAACTAAAAACAAAGAGCTTTCCAACAAAATTACGATCCTTCACCTGCTCAATCATAGCAGTGGAATTACAACATTTCAGGGCAACAGGACGCAAAGCGCAGATTATTATGCAATGGATGCATTAGAATTTGCAGTATCGGACTATCAAAATATCAAACTAAACCACAATCCCGGTGATCATTTTGAATACTCCAATGCCAACTATCAGATTCTTGGGCTACTCATCGAAAAGCTATCTGATAATTCTTACGAAAACTATATCACAGATCACATTTTAAAACCACTGGCAATGAACGACTCAGGTTTTGAACCTGTCAGTAATTCCGCCATTCCACATCGCTATGTTTTTGGGTTTGCCACTCCTTTTGACAAAAAGATCTCAAGAACCGTTTTATCACAGGGAGGGATCTTCAGCAGCGCCGCTGATATGAAAAAGTATCTGAAAGCAATACTGGTAAAAGACACTGCGCTCATTTCCCAACGGAGCTATGATGAAATATTCAATGGCAGCCAGCCCGGAAGCGCTCAAATGGGTTTTGCCGGATGGGAAATGGGACCTCTCAATTACAAAGGAAATCAAGTGAAAGCCTTTTGGCATAATGGCAGCAATCCCGGATTTAAAAGCAGCATGCTCATCGCTCCGGAACTGGGCTTAGGGACATTCGTTTCTACCAATACAGATGGCAACTATGACATCAACAGTTCATCCCCATTTGTCTTCGGCCCTTCTTATATGATGATGGGTTATCCACCTCCCAACCCTTCACCGATTTCTGGCTTTCTCACCATTTTACTTTGGTTGATTCCCATCGGGTTATCGTATAGTCTCTTTCAAAAATTCAGGAAGCCTTTCAAAAAGAAAACAATGAGACAACTGATCATCAGTTCATTGCTGACTATCCTGATTTGCTATTTTACTGCTATCTTTTTACCCGGCTACTTTGGGAATGTCGGACTGAAAAGTACGATTAGATTTGAACCTGAAGTGGGCTATCTGCTGCTATCTGTTACATTACTTGCCACTGTCAAAATGCTGGCCAACTGGCTACTTAATTTTACGAAGGCGAATAATAAAACCTAATTAAAATTATGTAAAACGACTGATTTCAAAAGAGTACTTCAATTTCTAATATCTAGAAGAAATCAATTCATAATTGAATTCTTTCCATAAATGACATCTGTATTACAATTTAGTCTGTGTAAAGCCATACGTAACAAGAATTAAATAGGGAAAAGTAGGTATCGATATTGAATGGATCGATAAAAACCCATCATGATAAATCCAGCCAGGCATTAATTTTTGATTCTGCTGTAATTAGTCTGTTGAAAAAGGTAACAAATACTTATATTCTGTTGCTGCATTATTATAAGTTGGCTACAATTAACTTAAGAGTGCTATATTTTAACTCTTCATCTAAAAGATATTTTTAACTGACCTAAAAACTGATTTTGGATTTTTATACAAAAAGAAAAGTAAAGGTAATTCGAGATTATTGTGTTAGCTGGACCATTGCTTTTGCACTATTCGCCTTAATAAGAGGCTTAGGTACAGTTGAGCAAGGAAGTCTGAGACTTGATTTAAATTCAAGCATAAAAATCATATTAACGCTTGGTCCGGTTATGGGTGTTTTTTCAGGACTCGCACAAATTTGGATGGAGGAAAATTTTTATAGACGGGTATCCATCTTGCGATTTCTTTTATTGAGAATGCTTTACACTTTATTTATTGTCTTCTTCCTCATAATCTCAGCTTTTGTAATTTATAGTTTCTTCTTTGTTGAAAACTTAAACCTTAAAAGCTTTGTTTTTCAAGAAGGAAGTTTCTCTGTATATATATATGTTATTTGCATTGATTTATTGATCAATTCGTTCAGACAACTCAACTTAATGTTAGGAAATGGAAACATTGCTAAACTGATAACAGGTAAGTTTTATCATCCGAGAGAAGAAGAGAGGATTTTTATGTTTTTGGATCTTCAATCTTCTACACATTTAGCGGAGAAACTTGGTCACCAACTGTATAGCTCTCTGATACAGGATTGCTTTTATGACTTGGGAGTCGTTATTAAGGATAACGCTGAAATTTATCAATATGTGGGAGATGAAGCAGTCTTAACATGGAGGTTAGATATTGGAATTCAGTACGAAAATTTTCTTAACGCATTTTTCAATTTTAAAAATCAACTCGACTTGAAAAAAATGTACTACAAAGAAAAATATGGAACCATACCTTTTTTTAAAGCAGGTATGCACGCAGGGAAGGTAATGGTAACAGAAATTGGGAAACACAAAAGAGAAATTGCCTACCATGGTGATGTCCTGAATACCGCAGCAAGAATCCAGGGGCAGTGTAACGAATTAGGTGCAGAGCTATTGATTTCAGAGTCCCTCAAAAACTATATAAAATCAGAAAAACATCATTTAATAAATGCTGGTTCAACTTTATTAAGAGGTAAGCAAAAAGAAATGGTTATTTATTCGGTTAAAAAATAGTTATTATGTTTAGTTTATTATTGAATACTGCAATAAAGCATTTTCCAGCAATGATGTCAGAACTGGAATAAGTTAAATCACAAATTTCGTCAAATGAAAAAAAGGATTTCCAAAAGTATGGTAATGTTAATGTTTGCATTGATCATCGCCTTTCTGACGGATGCTTACGTAAGAGAAATCATTCAGGAAATTTTCAAATGGTCGACAGATAATCGTATCAAATTCATCGGTAAAGGTTTTGAATTCTATGCCAGCGATTACTACTATCTAGCCATTGGAATGGGATTCTTTTTCATCGCTTTCGACAATGTTAAAAGAAAATCCAGCGAAATCATCGTGAACAGTTTGGTAGCGCTCATCTTATTTTGTGCTGCTGTATTTACCTTGTCAACAATTGATGCCAGCCTGAAAGTTGCTGAATGTACTTCCTGCGATGATGGTATTTTAGAACTACAAAAGAATGCCGTCAATTATGATTTGATAGTCATAGTCAGCGTACTGATAGCCATTATTCCAAACCTGTTCAGAATTACGAAAATGTTCATCAAACTATATCGATCCTATTTTTCCTAAGCGCAGACGAACCGAACGAATATTACATAATATTAAAATTTCGATTTGCCTTCTGTTTATCTCCATGCTACTCTTTGTCAAGAGGCAGAGTATAATCTAGCTAGCCTGCAGTTGGGACTTAGATCAGAAAAACTCCTCTCAAATAGAGACAGCCAAACCCGTTCAAAAAGTCTATTCGAAAAAATAAATTCTTTTTTCGGTTAACCTTTTTGCCTTTTCTCCTACATATATATGAAGGCCTCTTTTAAACTTGTTCAGCTTTTGTTTCGGGAAACGCCAGAAGCCTAAACTAAATAACCGTCGATTGATCTGCCATCAGCAACTGTCCACTAAAGGGAACTAAAATTATAACTGTCAAAAAAAACTACTGTTTCACTAAAAGAAAACCTCTGTTGCCCTGACCGCCAGAAACCATCGGTGGGTCAGGGCAGCCCGTTTGGGAGTTTTTTAATTTCGGAATTTCTTCTTTTCTCTTTTAGACATTTCCTGGATAATCAATTCTATGGAATGATCAGATGTATACAACCCGCCAGATGAAGCAGCTTTTATTTCACCATCGATCATAAACTGAGGTTTGAAATAGTGATAGGCCACTTTGTCATTGATTTGATCATAATCCACATAGTAAGACAAAAATTTCAATCTATATCCGTCTTCATAGGAGTTGCCACCTACATTGCCGATCACCTGTCCGGCATCCACACGATCTCCCACCGACGGAATCACACTGTCTTTCTCTAAAAATTCATATCTGGAAAATGAGCAATCGTCATGCTGAATGGTGATGTAGTTATTCTTTTTCTGCCTAACAGAATCTATCAACTCCATATCGTTGTATTTTTCCTGAATTTCAACCACTAATCCTCTGCGACTACTGTAGACCACCTCATTTTCTTTCAACATAATGGACATGGCCTCCAATCCTTTTTGTGGATCATTCTCTATTGCCTTTGCCTTAATAAATGCATCATTGTCATAAATATATCTTTGCTCTCTTGCTTTAAATGGCAGCAGGTAAGTGATGTCTTTTTTCAGTTTCACGCGATGGCATCCTCTGTGTGAGGAGTACTCATATATGTAATCAATCGGTTTGTGTAGCAGCAGAGGTCGCAGAGCGAAAATTTTACTCCTGCCAGAGTTTACGGTACCAATAAAATCAGAGACTCCTGTGGTAGAACGAAGGTTTATCAGTCTTGAAAATTTCACTCTGACGATAAACTTTCCTACATTCGAATTGTCTGCATAAAACTCGATGTTCTTCGTGCCATTAGGATCGGTATTACTGGTGATCTCCACCGGATTATCCTGAGCCTGAATCGAAAAAGAAAAGAGTAATATCAGTAATATACAGTCAAAAAAATATCTCATAATTAGTGTCTTAAACAATTAAATTCAGCTATAGATCAGTTATATTGATCCACGTATTCTTCAATTGTAAATTCAAATTGGTTCTTTGTTTCCGGCTTTATGATGATGTTGTCATATGTGCTTTCCAGCACAGCCTGATTATCCCACGAGCCTCGTGTAAATTTAAATTGTGCAGGGCTTTTCAATTTAACCTTGAGGGTCCTTTCAAAATCAGAGGTCTTTTTCATTTTTATTTTACCAGGGTCCCAATTACCCAGACCAGGCTGATCACCTGCTATGTAAACAACATCTTTTTTGTTCCTTACCGTTACGTTGATTGTTACCTCATATTCATCTACTGACAGCCTCGGTTTTTGCCTGCCTTTTACGTTTTCAAAATAGTAGGTCAATGCGTTGTTCAGACTTGGCGGAAAAGTATTGAAATGACCGTTTTCAGGATATTCCGCTGTCTTGGTAATTACCATTTCATTCCGGAGAGAGTTATTGAAAAAATCGTAAACTTTCTCTCGTGCAGGTTTCCACTCTTGCCAGGTATTAATACCTTCATCGGCATTACTTAAATACAAGTAAGTAAGATCTTCCAGCTGACTGTAATCGAAATTAATCAGACCATTGGCAATCATATCATCCTCGTATGCCATGTTTGGTGAAATGGCAATGTAATTATCGAAAAGATGGGGCTTTCTGATCATCGAATGGAGTATAAATGAAGCACTCAGTGAGTGACCAATTGCAATGGATCGATCCAGTGTTCTGTAATTTTCATTAATATAAGGCACTACCTCATCCGATACATAGTCCATAAAGTTCAGCACATTCCCGGAATATTTTCCATAACGTTCTATGGAAGCCTCGGTTTTTAACACAGGAAGAAAGTCATTGTTTCTGGCATAATCTTCTTCAATCTGGGGTGTTGAGGTGACGCCAACGACTATATAATTCGCTGTTCCATTGGTGAGGAACTTAATAATAGAACTGGTATAATCGAAAAATTCCCTGTTTTGGCTGTCAAACACATAAATTACATTGAAATATTCATGGATTCTTTTATCGTAGTTAAGAGGTGTATATACCAGCAATTCCCTATCCTGATTCAGTGATGATGATTGTATTTTGATCCTTTCGGTCTTCGCTACTTGTTGTGCGTCCAGTTGATGTGAAAACAAGAATATTGTTAACATCAGCAGGCTTACTGTGAGTTTCATCATGATTTTTTCCTTTTTTGACTTTTGATTCCTATCCTTCGATACTATCACGCCAGGTTTTGTATGCGTTTTTTGATTTAGAGTATTGGCTAATTCTTAGAATTTAATTCTTTTATCCGCCGAAGCTTTCAGCGTAGGAGGAATAATTGTCTTAAATTACTAAAATTGACCATTTCAATTTAGAAAATTGATCAATACAAAACCAAATGTGATAATATCTAATAAATCTATTAATAATTAACATCAAAAGCAGGGAAGGCATAAAAAAACCAGAAAGTCAATCCGTCTCTTTTGCGAATGTACTTCCTGGCATAGTTCTCTGATGCAGTACCACCTGAACAAAGCAGAGAAATTTAATGTCAATCTATTTTGAAAAAGGCGGAAGAAGGTTGATATTCAAAATACAACTAGCTTACGTAACAGTTCAATTTTCTTTTAAATCTTCAGCAGAGATTCCTTTGAGAATCAAGATATTTTTTTAAACAGCGAGTCTCGCTTCCGCATTCAATATTGCTTTAGCTTCGTTTAATTGCTTTACAATTTTGTAAGCAAGAATATCAGATTCGTTAGTGAGTTTCAGAATAAGCGAAAATTCCTTTTTAAGACCGCTCAATTGCAGGAAGTTTTCAAACTCTTCTTTTTTTCCTTTTTGATAAAGACCCATATCCGGGTTGTACCATACATATCCTGAAATTTTTTCTGCTGAATTAATCATCTCGTTTATCCTTTTTTTGATGTTGCTAAGATGCGGTGTTCTCATTTCGATTTCAAAATAACTACACGAACGACTCTGTTTTTTGACTGAATGACACAATTTTTAGTGTGAATGATTTTAGAAAAATTCACTTTCAGAAAGTAGAAAAAATGTCTTTAAATGCACAGAAGCGGTTTTTACTGGTTTTTCACTAATTGCATTGACTAGTAAACAAATGATCAACGACCAAAAAATGAGGTCGAACGACATCAATTATTAAATGTGCATTTAAGAGGAATTGAGGTGATCCGAAATTTCAATAACCGACTTCAGCGAAGCGACAATTCATTCGCCATAACGGATTTTAAACTTTTGAAACAAGTAAATTAAAAAGAATAATTATTTCTTAAGTCTAAAGAATCATAAATTAATCCTTTTGATACAGTACGGATCAATCCAGATTTCAATGGAGTATAATGTTAAAATACAACTTTAAAGATTTATACAATCCATTAGTGACTGTGCTCATAAATTTAAGTGATGCATTATGTTAAATTTCGTCACTTTTCCATTGATGAAAAGTGACCAAAAATCTAGTGCTGCATACATTTATTAACGCTTTTTTAGCTAAAAATCAGGAAATAAAAGGAACTCGCTGAATAGACTTGGAAATAAATTACTCGTTAACCGTCAGCTCAAACAGCCTTTTCTTTCTAATCTGATTTTAGCACTAAAAAACCTAAAATGTATGAGGCACATAATTAGTTAAGTTATATCTCACCACAGGTTTATCGCTTGATGCCAATTATCACTTTTGACGAATACCATCGAATGATATTGCCTGCATACCTTTTTATATTTCATGTATAGCAGATTGTAAAATACTGAATCCTAGTGATTAATCTTTTGGTAAAGCCAGACAAAGCTAATTTTAGGCCTGCGCAATTCTACGACATCTCCATAGCACTTTAGCTTAGACAGTTCAGAAATCATAGTAGAAGCTAATTATGAATTTTGAATTAATAATTCATAATTAGCTTTATCGTCCCATCCAATAAAAGTAAGAACCTGAAAAAGGAATGGCAAAGACTATCCAATTATTAAAGTCTAATAATGTCCTTCTGTCTTTAGAACCAGTCGCTCTTCGACATGGCAGTCGATGACTAAAGAATACAGATATCCAAATAAGTCAGTTTATATTAGATTATTAGTCTCTGTTTTTCAATGCTGCTATCGGGTTTTGTAGTGATATCTTCACGAGAAAATAACTCACTGAGATCATACCGACAACAGCGGTTATTAAGATTTGAAATCCGAAAAACCACGTTCCTAAATCTACTCGCACAGCGAAATTACTCAACCAGTCATTGGCAAAATAGAAACTAACAGGTATTGATATAATGAAGGCGATCCCTACCAGCTTTCCAAAATACCGGAGAAACAGCAAACAGATGTCTTTACCATTGGCTCCATTTACCTTTCTGATAGCAACTTCTTTTGTCCTTTTTGTGGTCTCATTTGATGCGAGACCAAATAGCCCTATACCTGCCATCAATATCGCTAAAAATGCCAGGGCTCTGATCAGGCTAGAAAGCTCTCGATAGGAATTGAACGAACCGGCATAGTTATCTTTCACGTATCGCAAGTCATAAATATTAGAAAAGATCTGATCGAAAGTAGCTTCAATAGCCGCCAGAGTTTCCTTTTGGTTATTTCCATTTATGCGAATTGAAGCTTTGCTGCCAATACCAAAAGAGGAAATGGGTAAGAAGGCAACAGGTGCAATTTCATTTTTTAGTGATTCATGGTAATAATCTTTCGTGACACCGATTATCTCAAATGTTAGCTTAGCCTGCCCCATCGGCATCACTACTTTTCTACCAATCAAATCTTTGTAATCCGGCACACCTAAATCCTTTGCCATTTTCTCATTGATGAGAATAGCAGCCGAATCAGCTTGCAGCTTTTCATCAAAAATTCTCCCTTCCAGCACTGGTAACTGATAAGTATCAAAGTAATCCTGTGATACAAATTGGTAATAATTGAGTTTTGCATTTTCAGTGGCGTCTCCTGTAAACCTGATAGAGCCATCAGCGATGTGCTTTGTTCCGGGAACAGATTCTGTAAATGATACTCGTTCTACACCTACCTGACTTTCTAACTCATTTTTAAAACGTCTCATATCATCCATTTTATTTGGGTAGTAAAAACTTGGCAGCTCTAGCGTTACCACATCAGAAATGGCTATCCCGGGACTTTTATCAGTAACAAAATCCAGCTGTTTGCTAACAGTTAGCGAACCTGCGAGTAGTAAAAAAGAGACAACAAACTGAACTACGATCAATGACTTTCCTACCCTTTTCATTACCGAATTAGTTGCGAATTTTCCATTGGCAAATTTCAATGGATTGATAAAAGCAAAAGCTGCGGAAGGAAGTGCCACTGAAAGGATAAAAGTAAATAATAGTATTCCCGATAGCCCAAAATAAAACATTGCAGACTGATCCATGAAACCAATGGAATAGTTGCTGACATGAGGTAGCAACCCAATTAAACCGATGGCAAATGAAAACCCGAACAGTAATAAAATGAGTGATTCAAAAGCATATTGTTTGAGTAAATTAATCGCATTTGCCCCATGTACTTTTCTCACAAAAAACTCCATCAATCGCTTGGCATACATAGAGTTCGTGAGATTGACATAGTTAAAACATGAAATAACCACAATCAAAATCGCCATAATCAACAGCATGTACACGCTTTGAATATCTCCATTGATTTCATGTTCAAATTGCAAATCTGAAGTTAGATAAATGCTGGAAAGAAGCTGTAGATCAATTTCCCAGCGGTAGTCAACACCACTTTGTTCGTCGGAAAGCTTTGAAAATTCCGTATTAAAGGTACCTAGCTTAGCTTCCAGGTCACTTTCTTTGACGCCATCTTTTAAAGTGATATAAGTGTAAACAGAATAATTTTCCCAATTGGACATGCGCTCTCTATTCTGAAAAACTGTAAAAAGCATGTTGTAATGAAAATGTGAATTTTCAGGAACATCTTTGTAAACACCTTTCACCTGAAACAAATTACCATTCCAGATACTCAATGACGAACCGACGGCATCAGCGGTCCCAAACAATTTCTCTGCAAGAGATTCAGCTAAAAAGATATCTCTCGCCCCTATATCGGATGTATCCCCATGTAGCATTTCCACCGAAAAAACATCAAAAAAAGATGCGTTGACCAGGTAGAAATCATCCTCCTGAAATGATTTATCACCAACCTCAATAATTGTGTTTCTACGCTTACTACTAACTCTGGTGTATTTCTCCACTTCAGGATATTGGTTCATCAATTCTTCGCCTAGCGGATAAAAAGAAACGGCAGTGGAGTTTTGATAAGCATCATAAGGATAGTAATGATCGAGACTTACCCGATAGATATTTTCATGATTATCGTAGAATTTATCATAACTGAATTCATAGCTCACTTTATTTAAAATCAGCAGACATGCGGCTAATCCAATTCCGAAAACAATGACATTGATTGTTGTGAGTGTCCAATTCTTTCTAAAAAAACGCCTTGCAGCATTCCAGTAATTTAAAAGCATGATATTTTGTTTAGATTGATGACCGATACTTGTCTATTGAAGGGACAAAAACCCCGTCATGTAGCGACCTTTTACGATAGACAACCAATGACTATAAATTGAGAAAAAAACGATACAACTGCCTCAATAGATTGTACTTACTATTCGCTTTAGCACCAACATTAAATCTAGGAAAAGCCATAGACGAAGCTCTTACGCTAAGTTGTCACAAATATGTTATCATGCCCAGGCGATACTACGGACTGTTAAGTAGTTTAATTGTGAAATTTCAGTCCGTTCAAAGCTTTATCTACTTTTCTTTTATCGCCGTAAACAATCATACCTACCAGAAGTTGGGTCTCGTCTGTATACTTGCCGATTTCAATATGGTTTCCAGCTTCATTTTTAGTCGAGAAAAGTGGTTCAGTATATATTCCGATTTTTAGCGCTCGCTGTTTTGCCCTTGAAAATGCTCTGTCAATTTGTGTTTGGTCATCCGCTTTGAAAATAATAATAGGTTGTTTAATAAAAGGAAGGTATTCTGATGCCGAAGCGTTTACAAAAGGCTTTCCGTGGGTTTCAGGAAATTGAATGGCTACCGAACTCGCCAAAAAAGACGCGACATTGAGTTTCTGCCAGTCCAATAAATCATTTTTTATG